>NZ_KV804297.1:0-100928 GCF_001811315.1 Bacteroides sp. HMSC067B03
ATTAAAGAAAAGACGGCATCGCCGAGACGCTTACCTAGAATCGCTTCATTTCAGTCTATCCCTCACTCTTTTTGGGGGTATCTCTCATTCCATTTCTTTGCCTTTTACGTAAGTAGTTGCCAAATGGATCTCGCATCTTGGTTGCTGTTTACTTGTTGTTTATATATTATGTTACTTATCTCTATGGCATTTGATACCTTTATTCGTGTGTTATTTTACCGACATCTTCATCGTTCCACCCGGGTGAACCGATCGTTGCACCCTTGTAAACAGGTCTGCGCACCTAGGTAGACATGCTTGTTCACCCGGGTGGAACGATGAAGAACTCCCTTTGAAAATACGACAATAATAGTTGTAAAGCAGGTTATTATAGGGTTGTTTGCATACTATTGAACGGTAAACGAAATGTGCTTAAAGGCTTTTCCGGGAAAGGGAAAGTATATCGGTATGCAATTATCTGGCGGATATCGGAAAGCAGAATGAGATACCCTGTTTTCATGGGCTTGAATTAAATTAATTCCGCCAACAGGTATGTTTTAGTGAGAATGTAGCGGTATTACTAGATAGATATAGAATAAAATTAGTAGCTTTGCTGAATAATTTATTGAACAAAGCTATGATAGAAGTTATGGAGTCCGCTTTACAGAAAGCTGCGGGCGAAGGAATGGATGAATTTATCCAGGTATTTACTGATAAATATAAGGAAATAATCGGTGGTGAACTGACTGCTGACACAATGCCGTTGTTGACAGGTGAACAGCATTCATTGCTGGCTTATCAGATTTTTCGTGATGAAATAATGTTCGGCGGATTCTGTCAGTTGATTCAGAACGGTTATGGCGGATATATCTTTGATAATCCTTTTGCAAAAGTTATGCGTCTGTGGGGAGCGGAAGAGTTCTCTAAATTGGTATATAAAGCCAAGAAGATATATGATGCCAACCGGAAGGATCTGGAAAAAGAACGGACGGATGATGAATTCATGGCGATGTATGAGCAATATGAGGCTTTTGATGATTTGGAAGAGGCATATTTAGATATGGAGGAACAAGTGACAACACTGGTTGCCAGCTATGTAGATAATCACCTGGAACTTTTTGCAAAAATAATAAAGTAAACGATGCAGTATTTTTTAAGTATCTGCATTTATTAATTGTGAATTAGAATTTATATCTTTGCAAACTCTAAAAAATATGTTTATGAAACAAATGAAATTTTTATTAGTAGCTTTAATGACGGTTTTAATGGGGATGTCTGTTACTTCTTGTATGAATGGGGATGATAATACGATATATACCGGACCTGCGTTCGCTAAATGTACAAACTATTTTCCTGCTACATTTGAATTGGCTAATGGGCAGAAATTAGTTGTGAATGAATTGTCAATGCCTAACTTGAATATAGGAGAGATCTATTTCTTTTACTATCAGTTTGACACAGCGCAACAGCCAGGGAATTCTCAGACTCTTGATGTAACACTTTATGCAGGAAGTACTCCGACTTCTATTAGTGCAAAATCTAATGAAGGACCAGAGAAAGCGGCAGATTATAACGAAGCTACTGCACCTTTATATACTTTTAATAGCGATACATCAACTCAGCCGGGAATACTTTTTGATCAATATCTTGTAATTCCTATTATGTATTGGGTAAAAGTAGAGAGTACAGACGAAAAGCAGAAAGAAGAACTTAATAAGCATTCTTTTATACTCACATATGATTTTGATGAATTGGCATCAGGGGCAACTGAACTTGTATTGAATCTTAATCATGTGATTAAAGATGGTTCAGAAGAAACTGTAGATCGTAATAAATATACTTCTACTTATAAGGCATATAATCTGTCTAGTGTTATTTATGCATTCAAACAAGCTACTGGAGTAGAACCGACTAAAATAAAAGTAAATGCAAAGACCAACTCCTCAAAGAATTCTTTGGATGGTGCCGCAAATTCAACGTGGAGTGAAACACTTAAAACAAATTGAACTACAAAGAATTATTTAATATAGCAATGAAATTGATTTCCTCTCCGGCCAAGGCCTGGGAGGAAATTTCTATGGAAGAGGATAGGCGAAAAGTTTTTATGGCTTTTGTCTATCCTATGATTGGTTTATGCGGTTTGTCCGTCTTTATCGGCTCTTTGCTGACGAATGGATGGGGAGGACCGCAAAGTTTTCAAATAGCTATGACCAATTGTTGTGCCGTAGCTGTGGCATTGTTTGGTGGTTACTTTCTGGCGGCCTATGCAATTAACGAAATGGGAGTAAGAATGTTTGGTATGCCTGCCAATGCTCCGTTGACACAACAGTTTGCCGGATACGCACTTGTTGTCCCCTTCTTGCTTCAGATTGTGACCGGACTTTTACCTGATTTTAGAATTATTGCCTGGTTATTTCAGTTCTACATTGTCTATGTAGTATGGGAAGGAGCTCCCATATTGATGCAAGTGGAGGAAAAAGTACGATTGAAATACACCCTTTTCTCATCAGTTTTGTTAATACTATGTCCGACGGTGATTCAAATTGTATTTAGTAAGTTGATAGCCATACTTAATTAATGTGTAAAGATGAAACAACCTTCTGTAAATATCAAGAATAAACGTGCTACATTTGACTATGAGTTGATGGATACCTACACGGCAGGTATCGTATTAACAGGCACGGAAATTAAATCCATTCGTTTAGGAAAGGCAAGTCTGGTGGATACGTTTTGTTATTTTGCGAAAGGCGAATTATGGGTAAAGAATATGCATATCGCCGAGTACTTCTATGGTTCGTACAATAATCATACAGCTCGTAGAGACAGAAAGTTGTTGCTTAATAAGAAAGAATTGGAGAAAATTCAACGGGGAATGAAAGACCCCGGTTTTACTACCGTTCCTGTGCGTTTGTTCATCAATGAAAAAGGTTTGGCGAAACTGGTCGTTGCTTTGGCGAAAGGTAAAAAACAGTACGATAAACGGGAATCAATTAAAGAAAAAGATGACCGCAGAGACATGGCCCGAATGTTTAAGCGATAAGATGGCTTTATAGCGTAATAGTAAGATAAGATCGTGATAGGTCTAAGATAGGCAGAGTGACAATTAGGTGTTAATGTAATAAGGTAAAAATGAAAAAGACAATTTCTCAGATTGTATCCGAGCGTATTCTGATTCTGGATGGCGCAATGGGCACAATGATCCAACAATATAATCTTAAAGAAGAAGACTTTCGTGGTGAACGTTTTGCGCATATTCCCGGTCAGTTGAAGGGGAATAATGATTTGTTGTGCCTGACCCGCCCCGATGTCATTCAAGATATCCATCGTAAATATCTGGAAGCAGGTGCGGATATTATCGAGACCAATACATTCAGTTCTACAACTGTCTCAATGGCGGATTATCATGTAGAGGAATATGTGCGCGAAATCAATCTTGCCGCTATCAGACTGGCACGTGAACTGGCGGACGAATATACGGCAAAGAATCCGGATAAACCGCGTTTTGTTGCAGGCTCCGTTGGACCTACTAATAAAACCTGTTCCATGAGTCCGGATGTGAACAATCCGGCGTTTCGTGCCTTGTCTTATGACGAACTGGCTGCCTCTTACCAGCAGCAAATGGAAGCCATGCTGGAAGGTGGGGTGGATGCCATTCTTATCGAAACCATATTTGATACGCTGAATGCGAAAGCTGCCATCTTTGCAGCCGGACAGGCTATGAAGGTGACAGGAATAGAAGTTCCTGTTATGTTGTCTGTGACGGTATCCGATATCGGCGGACGTACATTGTCCGGACAGACTTTGGAAGCTTTCCTTGCTTCTGTGCAGCATGCCAATATATTTTCAGTCGGATTGAATTGCTCCTTTGGTGCCCGTCAGTTGAAGCCTTTTCTTGAACAGTTGGCTTCGCGTGCACCTTATTATATCAGTGCTTATCCTAATGCGGGCCTTCCGAATAGTCTGGGGAAATATGACCAGACTCCCGCAGATATGGCTCATGAAGTGAAGGAGTATATTCAGGAAGGATTGGTTAATATTATCGGTGGTTGTTGTGGTACGACAGATGCCTACATTGCAGAATATCAGGCACTGATAGCAGGTGCCAAACCTCATGTTCCGGCACCCAATCCGGATTGTATGTGGCTTTCCGGACTCGAACTGCTGGAAGTGAAACCGGAAATCAACTTTGTGAATATAGGTGAGCGTTGCAACGTAGCAGGCTCACGCAAGTTTCTTCGTCTGATTAATGAAAAGAAATATGATGAAGCCCTTTCCATAGCTCGTCAGCAAGTAGAAGACGGAGCTTTGGTTATTGACGTTAATATGGATGATGGTCTGCTGGATGCCCGGACTGAGATGACCACTTTTCTGAATCTCATCATGTCCGAACCGGAAATAGCCCGTGTACCTGTTATGATCGACTCTTCCAAATGGGAAGTGATCGAAGCCGGATTGAAATGCCTGCAAGGCAAATCAATCGTAAACTCGATCTCTCTGAAGGAAGGGGAGGAAGTATTTCTGGAGCATGCCCGGATCATCAAGCAATATGGAGCGGCAACTGTCGTGATGGCTTTTGATGAAAAAGGACAGGCGGATACTGCTGCCCGCAAGATAGAAGTGTGCGAACGTGCATATCGTCTGCTGGTTGATAAAGTTGGATTCAATCCTCATGATATTATTTTCGACCCGAATGTGCTTGCGGTGGCTACAGGAATCGAAGAGCATAACAATTACGCCGTAGACTTTATAGAAGCTACCGGATGGATCAGGAAGAATCTTCCCGGTGCACACGTCAGCGGTGGAGTGAGCAATCTTTCTTTCTCTTTCCGTGGCAATAATTATATTCGTGAAGCAATGCATGCGGTATTCCTTTATCATGCCATCCAGCAAGGGATGGATATGGGAATCGTCAATCCGGGAACTTCCGTACTCTACAGTGATATTCCTGCAGATACGCTGGAAAAGATAGAGGACGTTGTCTTGAATCGTCGTCCCGATGCTGCCGAGCGTCTGATAGAACTGGCGGAAGCATTGAAAGAAACGATGGGCGGTACTTCCGCTCAGGCAGCTGTGAAGCAGGATGCATGGAGAGAAGAATCCGTACAAGAGCGTTTGAAATATGCTTTGATGAAAGGAATCGGTGATTATCTGGAACAGGATTTAGCGGAAGCTTTACCTTTATATGATAAAGCTGTAGATGTAATTGAAGGTCCGTTGATGGATGGAATGAATTATGTCGGCGAGCTTTTTGGCGCAGGAAAAATGTTCCTGCCTCAGGTCGTGAAGACTGCCCGTACTATGAAGAAAGCCGTAGCTATACTGCAACCGATCATTGAATCAGAAAAAGTGGAAGGATCATCTTCTGCCGGAAAAGTTCTGCTTGCCACCGTAAAAGGGGATGTGCACGACATCGGAAAAAATATAGTTGCCGTCGTAATGGCGTGCAACGGTTATGATATAGTTGACTTGGGAGTGATGGTTCCGGCAGAAACCATTGTTCAGCGTGCCATCGAAGAAAAAGTCGATATGATCGGTTTGAGTGGCTTGATCACACCTTCTCTGGAAGAAATGACTCATGTGGCTGCCGAACTGGAGAAAGCCGGACTGGATATTCCTCTGTTGATTGGCGGAGCCACTACTTCAAAGATGCATACGGCACTGAAAATCGCACCTGTATATCATGCACCGGTTGTACATCTGAAAGATGCTTCTCAGAATGCCAGTGTTGCTTCCCGGCTGTTGAATTCGCAGATGAAAGCCGAACTGATTAATGAGTTAGATGCAGAATATCAGGCACTTCGTGAGAAGAGCGGACTATTACGCCGTGAAACAGTATCGTTGGAAGAAGCCCAGAAAAATAAGTTAAACCTATTTTAAAGACTTGTCACAATGAAAAAGATTTTTTCTTTCTTGTGTATGCTCATGGCAATGACTGCTATGATCTCGTGTTCTTCCTCAAAAGAGGAAAAAGGAACAACCGGCACCGGAAATGCCGCTTTGGATAATATCTTTGAGCGTAAGAGCGTGCGTACTTACTTGAATAAAGGGGTAGAGAAAGAGAAAATTGATTTAATGCTTCGTGCTGGAATGTCTGCTCCATCGGGAAAGGATGTTCGTCCCTGGGAGTTTGTGGTTGTTTCCGACCGTGCGAAACTGGATTCTATGGCGGCGGCTCTTCCTTATGCCAAGATGTTGACACAAGCCCGTAATGCGATTATTGTCTGTGGTGATTCTGCCCGTTCTTTTTATTGGTATTTAGACTGTTCTGCTGCAGCACAGAATATTTTGCTGGCTGCTGAAAGTATGGGGCTGGGTGCTGTATGGACAGCTGCTTATCCGTATGAAGATCGTATGGAAGTCGTTCGCAAATATACCTACCTGCCCGAGAATATTCTTCCTCTTTGTGTCATCCCTTTCGGCTATCCTGCAACAAAAGAGCAGCCGAAACAGAAATATGACGAGAAAAAGATACATTATAATCAGTATTAGTAAACAAAAGTTTTGTCTTTTCAATAAATTCCTTACATTTGCGGCTTAATTGATTAAAATCTGATACGCAAATGTTTGGAATAGATGACCCTTTTATAGTCTTGCCATATATCCTCTCAGTGATATGTGTGATTTTTGCTGCCTGGTTTGGGCTGAAATATTGGAATAAGGACGACGATAAAGACGAAACGCGATGAATACATTTACTCTTGGCTTGATTGTGATAGCTTATCTGCTGTCATTGGCCTACCTCGGTTTTTTAGGATATAAGAAGACTACGAATACCAGTGATTATCTGGTTGGCGGACGTCAGATGAATCCGATAGTGATGGCGCTTTCTTATGGTGCTACGTTTATCTCTGCGTCTGCTATAGTTGGTTTTGGCGGAGTAGCGGCTGCTTTCGGTATGGGTATTCAGTGGCTGTGTTTCCTCAATATGTTTGTCGGGGTAGTTATCGCCTTCATATTCTTCGGTTTGCGTACGCGGCGCATGGGAGCAAAACTGAATGTCAGCACTTTTCCGCAGTTATTAGGCCGTCATTTTCGTTCCCGTAATATACAGGTGTTCATTGCAGCCGTCATATTTATAGGTATGCCGCTGTACGCTGCTGTGGTAATGAAAGGGGGCGCTGTATTTATTGAACAGATTTTTCAGATTGATTTTAATATATCTCTGCTGATATTTACGTTAGTCATTGCTGCGTATGTGATTGCGGGAGGAATGAAGGGGGTGATGTATACGGATGCTTTACAGGCAGTTATCATGTTTGGCTGTATGTTGTTCCTGTTGTTCTCTTTGTATCAGGTGCTTGGCATGGGTTTTACGGAAGCAAACAAGGAATTGACAAATATAGCCCCTCTGGTTCCGGAAAAGTTCAAGGCATTGGGGCATCAGGGATGGACCGCAATGCCTGTGACAGGTTCTCCGCAGTGGTACTCATTGGTTACCTCTCTTATTTTGGGAGTAGGAATCGGTTGCCTTGCACAGCCTCAGTTGGTGGTACGTTTTATGACGGTAGAAAGTAGCAAACAGTTGAATCGTGGCGTATTTATCGGTTGTTTTTTCCTGATTATAACGGTAGGAGCTATCTATCATGCCGGTGCATTAAGCAATCTTTTCTTCTTGAAGACAGAAGGAGCTGTTGCTACGGAAGTGATACAGGATATTGATAAAATCATTCCTTATTTCATCAATAAAGCTATGCCGGACTGGTTTGCCGCTTTGTTTATGCTCTGTATCCTTTCTGCAAGTATGTCTACGCTTAGTTCGCAGTTCCACACAATGGGAGCATCGGTTGGTTCTGATATTTATGGTACTTATAAGCCCCGTTCTCGTGGCAAATTGACAAATGTGATTCGTTTGGGAGTACTTTTCTCTATTTTGGTCAGCTATATTATTTGTTATATGCTGCCACACGATATTATCGCTCGCGGAACTTCTATTTTCATGGGTATCTGTGCTGCTGCATTTCTTCCTGCCTACTTTTGTGCATTGTACTGGAAGAAAGCGACGAAACAGGGAGTTATGGCAAGTCTCTGGGTAGGAACTTTAGGCAGTGCTTTTGCATTAATATTCCTTCATCAGAAAGAAGCTGCCGCAATGGGAATATGTAAATTCCTGTTTGGCAAGGATGTATTGATTGAGACATATCCGTTTCCGGTAATTGACCCTATTCTCTTTGCATTACCATTGTCTATACTGGCTATTGTTGTGATTAGCCTTTTGACGGGCAGAAACAAGTAATAGGTATTAAGTAATAAGTATTAAGTATTAGTCGTAGCAGCACAACTGTTGATCCGCATGGCTTAATACTTATTACCTATTTTATCTTTTTTTTGTACGATTCGAACCGGGACTGAATATCACGTACGAAGTTGAACGTTTCTATGCCACGGAAATATCCATTTTTACAAACAGGGTCGGTGAAGTATTCCTCATTACTTTTGAGCAGAATGAAGTTTTCGACATTATCTTTCCATACGAGGTTATTTTTTCCGTATTTTTTCGCTAGTGCCATGGCATCGTAAATATGTCCTAGACCGGCATTGTAAGAAGCCAGTATGAAGTTGAGTCGTTCTTGTTTGTCAGAGATCATATTGAAACTTCGGTCTGTTGCGGCAATGTATTTAACGGCTGCTTTTATACTTTCTTCCGGGTTTTGTTCTTTACCTGCGGGTACGCCCATTGCGCGTGCAGTGGCAGGCATCAATTGCATCAATCCTTTGGCTCCTGCCCAAGATACGGCTGTTGTGTCAAAGTTTGATTCTGTATAGGCGAGGGATGCCAGCATTCGCCAGTCCCATCCGATCTCTTGGGCGTATTTCTTGAATAAATCGTCGTAATGTGATATTTTTCCTTCTTTAAGTGAAAGGATGGGGGAGTGAGGCATCATTTTACTATTCTCGAAGTAACGCTTCATACTTGCCGTATAGGCAGGAGAGGTCATATTTTCTTTATGCCAGTTTGTGGCGGCGGCTGCCAGTTCGGGACTGTCTTTTCGTACAGCCCATGAAGAACGCTGGTCAAAACTGATAGAAAGATTGATATTCAGATTGGGATAGTAAGTTTTATTCAGTTTGGCTAAATCATTATCGGCTACGGTATAGGGAATCTTACCTTGTGCTACCTGGGTGATTAAGTCTTCCGCGGTAACGCTATCTCCCGTTATTTTATGAATATGGATACCACCTCCCAGTTCGTTGTTCAGATTCACGAGGCGATCGTAATATTTGCCTGGTTTGACATATATATCTTTGCCGATAAGTTCCGTTACATCTTTCAATGGTTTATGCTTTCCATTTCCTTGCTGGACGATAACCTGATGGGTGATTATGTCTTCTCCGCAATACAAAAGGCTGTCTTTCCATTCTTTGGTAATCGGCAGGTTGTAGGCGATCATATCTCCTTCGCCTGACTGTAATTTCTGAATCAATTCACGGACATTTCTGGCTACCTCGATTCTGAGTTTCAGTCCCAGACTTTTAGCGAACTGTTCACTGAGTTCGTATTGGAATCCCATTTCCTGTCCGCGATAAATGAAATATGAAGTAGAACTATAGAGTGTCAGCACTACCAGTTCCCCACTGTCTTTAATCTGCGGAAGATCACGTGCCGTTTCATTCTTTTCGCCATGATGTTTGTTCCGGCATCCGAATACACAGCACAAAAGTATAAGAAACAAGGGGAGGATCAGTGTCTTGGCACTCATTCTGAACTCTTTATCTTTCATTCTTCATTTTTCAAATGTTTCTTGATATACATTGTCAATATATCGATAGCTACGGCATTGCTGCCGCCTTCCGGAACGATAAGGTCCGCATAGCGTTTGCAGGGTTCGATGAATTGCAGGTGCATCGGCTTCAGAACGCGGGTATAGCGTTCCATGACAGCTTCCGCTGTCCGTCCTCTTTCGATGACATCCCTTTGGATGACACGTATCAGGCGTTCATCGGGATCGGCATCTACAAATATCTTTAGGTCCATCATATTGCGTAGCTTCTTGTCGCACAAGGCAAGGATACCTTCAATAATGACGACTTCACGAGGCTCGATGTGGATGGTTTCCGGTTGGCGGGTACAAGTCAGATAAGAATAGGTCGGCTGCTCGATGCTTTTTCCTTCTTTCAGCATCATCACATGTTTGGAAAGCAAGCTCCATTCAAAAGCATCCGGATGGTCAAAGTTGATATTCTGACGTTCTTCAACCGGCACGTGACTACTGTCTTTGTAGTATGAATCCTGAGGTAATAGTACTACTTCTCCAACGGGGAGGCTTTCTATTATTTTTCGTACGACGGTGGTTTTTCCGGAGCCCGTTCCACCTGCTATTCCTATTATTAACATCTCTTTATAGTGTTATTTGAACCAAATAGAGTAATTTTGCATTAGTAATGTAATGCATTGACAAGACAAATATAGAAACAATTCATTAAAATAACAACGTAATGGTGAAACACATTGTATTATTTAAGTTAAAAGACGAAGTTCCCGAAGCGGAGAAACTCGTAGTGATGAATAAATTTAAGGAAGCTATCGAAGCGCTCCCCGCCAAGATTTCAGTGATCCGTAAGATTGAGGTCGGACTGAATATGAATCCGGGAGAGGCTTGGCATATAGCTCTCTATAGCGAATTTGACACGCTGGAGGATGTGAAGTTCTATGCAACACACCCTGATCATGTGGCAGCCGGAAAGATTATAGCTGAAGCAAAGGACAGTCGTGCATGCGTGGATTATGAATTATAACCCCCAATAATGAAAATGAGAAAATTAATTTCTTTTCTGCTTTTAAGCTTTGTAGCCTATACATTGCAGGCGCAGATTAAAGATCCGGTAAAGTTTAAAACAGAACTGAACTCTCTTTCTGATACAGAAGCGGAGATCGTGTTTACGGCTGCCATTGACAAAGGGTGGCATGTTTATTCTACCGATCTTGGAGACGGAGGACCTATTTCTGCCACATTTAATGTGGAGAAGAAGTCCGGTGTAGAACTGGTAGGTAAATTGAAGCCTGTCGGCAAGGAAATAGCTACTTTCGACAAACTGTTCGAAATGAAAGTGCGCTATTTCGAGAATACTGCCAAATTCGTGCAGAAAGTGAAGCTGACTGGTGGGGCTTATGCGATAGAAGGTTATCTGGAATATGGAGCCTGCGACGATGAGAGTTGTCTGCCTCCGACAGAAGTTCCTTTTAAGTTTTCGGGTGAAGCAAAGGCCGGAACTACGGCTGCTCCTGTAGCCAAAGCTGATAAGCCGGAGACAAAAGAGGCGGAAGAGGTAACTGCTCCTGCTGCGTCCAAAGACTCTGCTGCGATGATGGAACTGGTTCCTGCTTCTGCTACGGATGCAAATGCCGATATTCAACCTGCTGTAGCTTCCGGTGACCTTTGGCGTCCGGTAATCAGTGAATTGCAGGCACTGGGCGAGGAACATACTCAGGGAGATATGTCCTGGATTTATATTTTCGTGACAGGTTTCCTGGGTGGATTACTGGCTCTGTTCACTCCTTGTGTATGGCCTATTATCCCGATGACAGTCAGTTTCTTTCTGAAACGTAGCAAAGATAAGAAGAAAGGTATTCGTGATGCGTGGACTTATGGTGCTTCCATTGTCGTTATTTATGTGGCATTAGGATTGGCTATCACACTGATATTTGGTGCCAGTGCGCTCAATGCTTTATCGACGAATGCTGTCTTTAATATCCTTTTCTTCCTGATGCTGGTAATCTTTGCCGCTTCATTTTTTGGAGCGTTTGAGATTAGATTACCGTCAAAGTGGGGCAATGCGGTAGATAGTAAAGCGGAATCGACTACCGGTCTGCTGAGTATCTTCCTGATGGCATTTACACTTTCACTGGTATCTTTCTCTTGTACAGGTCCGATTATCGGATTCCTGCTTGTACAGGTTTCTACTACAGGAAGTGTGGTGGCTCCGGCTATCGGTATGTTGGGTTTTGCCATTGCATTGGCATTGCCGTTCACACTCTTTGCTCTGTTCCCGTCATGGCTGAAATCTATGCCGAAGTCGGGCGGATGGATGAATGTGATCAAAGTGACGTTAGGATTTCTGGAACTGGCATTTGCGCTTAAATTCCTGTCGGTTGCCGATCTGGCTTATGGCTGGAGATTACTCGACCGTGAAACCTTCCTCGCTCTGTGGATTGTCATTTTTGCATTGCTGGGTTTCTATTTGCTTGGTAAAATCAAGTTTCCGCATGACGATGATGACAATAAGGTGGGAGTGACTCGTTTCTTTATGGCGCTTATCTCTCTGGCGTTTGCCGTATATATGGTTCCCGGTTTGTGGGGAGCTCCGTTAAAAGCCGTGAGTGCTTTTGCTCCTCCTATGCATACGCAAGACTTTAATCTGTATAAGAATGAAGTACATGCGAAATTCGATGACTACGATTTGGGTATGGAGTATGCACGTCTGAATGGCAAACCAGTGATGCTTGACTTTACAGGCTATGGATGCGTGAACTGTCGTAAGATGGAAGCCGCTGTATGGACGGACCCGAAAGTGAGTGATCTGATTAATAATGATTATGTGCTGATTACTCTGTATGTGGATAATAAAACTCCGTTGACCGAACCTGTGAAAATCGTAGAGAACGGCAAGGAACGTACTTTGCGTACAGTCGGTGATAAGTGGAGCTATCTGCAACGTGTGAAGTTTGGTGCTAATGCACAGCCTTTCTATGTATTGCTGGATAATCAGGGAAGTCCTTTGAATAAGTCTTATGCTTACGATGAAGACATTCCCAAATATATTGAATTCCTGCAAACTGGACTGGAGAATTATCGGAAGGAAAAATAATCCGAAGATATAACTATCAATGAGAAACGGTCTCACTCTGTAGAGTGGGACCGCTTCATTTAAATAGAATAGAATAAAACTAGAAATAATGTTTTTTACATGGGTACTTCCATTACCAGAAGTTTGGTTCCTTTGGTAGCGCGGATAGAGAAACTTTTGGTATCCCATATTCCGATGCCGTCACGTTTGGCCAGATGTTCATCGGCCACGCTGATCTCTCCTTCTATCACAAACAGATAAGCTCCGTTACCTTCCTGATGCATACAATATTCGATGCTTCTTTCCGTATCGAAGTCTCCCATAGAGAACCAGGCATCCTGTTTGATGGAGGCCGGTGTCTTGCCGTTCGGTGAAATGATCAGAGATAACTCGTTCGGTTTCAGCAGCGGACGTATATCGAAATTGTTATATTCGGGTTTCGTATTCTCGATTCGGGGGAATACCCATATTTGCAGGAATTCCAATTGTTCCTCATCGCTGTCGTTATACTCACTATGATAGATACCACTGCCCGTACTCATCACTTGGATATCACCGGGAGTAATCGTTTTCGTATTTTGTACACTGTCGCCATGTCTCAGATACCCTTTCAACGGAATGGAAATTACTTCCATATTTTTATGTGGATGAGTATCAAATCCCATCGACGGGTCTACACTGTCATCATTCAGCACTCGCAAGGCTCCGAAATGGATTCTTTCCGGATTGTAATAGTTGGCAAAACTGAATGTGTGGTGGGTTTTGAGCCAGCCATGATTAAAATAGCCTCTTGATGAAGCTCTGTCGATTACTTTTTTCATAATCTTCCTTTCTTTTTTATAGAACTTTGTTGTGTGCTTTGTTCGCACTTTTATAATAGGACAACAATTAAAGAGTACACAAAGTTCTCGGCCGGAAACTCAATAAGAAAGAAGGTTATTTTTTTATTTCAGAAAAAATACATACGTTTGTAACATCATAACAATACCTTTGTGCCCAAAAGTAAAGAAAATATGTACGCAACAGACACGCTTATGGACGAACGGGAGTTAGTTCTCCGTCTGATAGACGGCGATGAGGATGCCTTTTGCGAACTCTATGCCGCCTATAAGAATCGCTTGCTGTATTTTGCGATGAAGTTCGTCAAATCTCGTGAGTTTGCCGAAGATATTTTTCAGGACGCGTTTACGGTTGTATGGCAAAGCAGGCGTTTTATCAATCCGGATGCGTCTTTCTCCTCCTACTTATATACGATTGTACGCAATCGTATTCTTAATCAGATACGGGATATGGCGAATGAAGATAAGCTGAAAGAGCATATCCTTTCTCATGCGGTTGATTCGGCCAATGAAACGAATAATAAAATATTGTTCGATGATTTGAAGGATGTCGTTAGCCGCGCACTGGAACAATTGACTCCCCGTCAGCGTGAAGTCTTTAATATGAGCCGCGATTTGCAGATGTCCCATAAAGAAATTGCGGAAGCGCTGGGAGTCTCTGTCAATACCGTACAGGAGCATATTTCTGTTTCGTTGAAAGTGATTCGTGCCTACTTGACTAAATATTCGGGTACTTCTGCTGACATACTGCTGATTCTACTTTGTCTGAATTTATAATAAATGTTAATCACACCCTAGCTGTTTCCTGCCTTTGTGTATTACTAATACGAAGGGGAGAAATCAGCACCCTTATTTGAATATATGATGAAAGATACGAAGACAGAAAAAAATAAATTACGTCGCTATCTGGATGATATGTACATCCGGGAGGAAGCATCGCAGTTACTGGAAAGTATGAGAGATGCTGACCATAAAGATATATTGGATGAGTTGTCTGCCGAAGTCTGGGAGGAATCCGTCAGCCAGCAGCCTGTTACTGACTTGGAGCGTGAGAAGTATAAAAAGGAGGCTCGCCAGTTGCTGAAACATATTGAACATAAGAAACGTACCTGGTTCCGTCGGGTAATGACGATTGCAGCCAGTGTGGCGGCTGTAATAGCCATCGTGACAGGAAGTATCAGTTATTTCCGGTATATGAGTGAGCAGCAGATAACTTTCGCTGAAATCTCAACCTCTTTTGGAGAGAAGAAACGGGTGGAATTACCGGACGGAACTATATTAGTGTTGAACTCTTGTTCACAAGTACGTTATCCTGATTCTTTTCAAGGGGATATCCGGAAAGTGGAACTGGAAGGAGAAGGATATTTCAGGGTTGCCCATAATGAAGATATGCCGTTTATTGTACAGACGAAGCGACTGGATGTTCGTGTTTTGGGAACCCGGTTTGATGTAAAATCTTACTCTACGGATGAAATCGTATCGGTAAGTGTAGAGAGTGGCAAAGTACAGGTTGATCTGCCGGAAGCAATGATGCGATTGACTGCAAAAGAACAAGTTCTGATAAATACCGTTTCCGGTGAATATAGTAAGAAGAAGGAAGAACGTGGGGTAGCAGTCTGGATCAAGGGAAGCCTGCGTTTTAACAGTACTCCGATCCGGGATGTGGCAAAAGAACTGGAACGTGTTTATAATTGTCAGATAACCTTTGCTTCCGGACAGGAATTTGATAATCTGATTACCGGTGAACATGACAATAAGAGTCTGGAGTCCGTACTTAAATCCATCGAATTTATCAGTGATATCAATTATAAGAAAGAAGGCAGGAATATACTTCTTTATAAAAAATGAGAATTAAAAAATAGATCAATGTTTAACCCGTTAATAAGGACAGAATGAAAGCATCACCCTCATAGAAACTCCCTAAAAAGATAGAAGCACTCCTAAGGAATGCTTCTATCCGCAACCCGGACGGATATTCATTCGCTTCGACCCAAATGAATAACGTATCGCACGTTGCTTGTTTTTAATAACTTTAGTCAATTACTAAAACGCACAAATTTATGAATAATCTTCTTATTTGTAAAGGAAAAAGTAGAAATAGCTGCTCGTTTTTAGCTTTTTTACTATTCACCTTCCTTTTAGTTGCTCCGACTGCTGCTCAGACATTGAAAGAGAACAACATTACGCTCCGTGTACAAAACGAGCCGGTAGAAAATGTTTTCAATAAAATCAGTGAACAGACCAACTTTAAATTTATCTACGATCAGGAAACGGTAAATAACGCTCCGCATGTTTCTTTTGATGTAAAAAACGCTACGCTTAAACAAATTCTGGGAGTGATAACTACTCAGTCAAAACTTTATTTCAATAGGACCGATAATACAATTGCTGTCAGTAAACAGCCGCTTAAAGAAGAAAGCGCTCAACGTACACGTACCGTTCAGGGAGTAGTCGTAGATGATAAGGGAGAGCCAGTTATTGGTGCCAGTGTCCAGATCAAAGGAGAGGGCAGTGGTACGATTACCGATATGGACGGACGATATTCGTTGATGAATGTACCGGAATCGGCTACATTGACAATTTCCTATATTGGCTATAAGACCGTCAGCCTTTCTGCAAAAGATAAGAATACGGCTAAGATTACGTTGACCGAAGACAGCAAGATGATCGATGAAGTAGTAGTGGTAGGATATGGTGTACAGCGGAAACGGGATGTGTCTACTTCCATCTCTTCCGTGAAAGCCGAGCAGATTGCGGAGGTTTCTGCTTCCGACTTTCGTCAGGCATTAGCTGGAAAGATGCCGGGAGTGCAGGTGACTCAGCCGAGCGGTGACCCGGAAGGAAGTGTCAGTATCCGTGTTCGTGGTATCAGTACAGTCAATGCGGGGAGTGATCCTCTCTATATCATTGACGGTGTACCTGTGGAGCGTGGCTTTGCCAATCTGAATAATAATGATGTCGAGTCGGTAGAGGTACTTAAAGATGCTTCGTCTGCTGCGATTTATGGTAGCCGCGGATCAAATGGTGTAATTATTATCACTACCAAACAAGGGCAGTCGGAAAAAATGAAAGTACAATATGATGGATATTATGGTATCCAGAGTGTTTCGAAAAAACTTCCGATGTTGAATGCTTATCAGTTTGCGGAGTTTGCCAAAGACGGGCATGATAATTCTTATCTGGATGCTAATCCCGATGGTTCGCCCAATGACCCTAATGGTATGCGTCCGAATTCATGGGAACGGATTCCTACAGAACTTTTTCCTTATCTGAACGGCGATCAGGGATTAACGGACACAGACTGGCAGGATGCAATTTTCCGTAGTGCGGCTACAACCAGCCATAATATTTCTATCTCCGGCAGAGGAAAGACCGTTGGTTATTTTATTTCTGCTAATTATTATGATAAAGAAGGTATTATCATCAATTCTGATTTCAAGAAATATAGCATGCGTATGAATCTGGACGGAAAATATAAAAGACTGAAATTCGGTCTTAATTTCTCTCCTTCTTATTCGACTTCCAATCGGGTGGATGCTTCCGGATCGAATGGTATTGTTCAGTCGGCCTTGATGATGCCTCCTGTGTGGCCGGTATATAATTCCGACGGTAGTTATAACTATCAGGGAAATGGCTATTGGAGAATTGGCAATGACTATCAGCACAATGCGGTATTAAACCCTGTGGCAATGGCCAATCTGCAATCGGACGTAGTAGACCGTATGGCAATTGTAGGGAAAGTCTTTGCCGAACTGGAACTTTTCAAGGGACTTACTTATAATATTTCTTTCGGTGGTGATTATTATGGTTCTCATAATGATCAGTATCGTTCGTCAGAACTACCCTTACTGGGCCAGAAATATTATGATATCAAGTCGAACCCTACTGCATACAGCTCCTCCGGTTTTTATTTCAATTGGCTGATTGAGAATAAGATTAATTATAATACAGTGATTAATGAAGATCATTCGATTAATGCGGTTCTGGTGCAATCTGCACAAAAAGAAACTTATAAAGGAGATAATGTGACGGCTACCGATTTTCCGAATGATTATATACAGACGATCTCCGGTGGAACAGTTATAAAGGGGGCGTCTGATAAGACCCAATGGTCGATTGCTTCCTATCTGGCTCGTGTGCAATATAGTTATAAAGGTAAATATATGGCTTCCGGAGCTATTCGTGCGGATGGTTCTTCCCGTTTCGGAAAAAATAACCGCTGGGGATATTTCCCGTCCGCATCATTGGCATGGAGAGTTAGCGGGGAGGATTTCTTCACGAAGGCGAAATTTCTCTCCTTTGTAGATGACTTGAAAATCAGAACCAGTTATGGTGTCACAGGTAACTTTCAGATAGGCAACTACGATCATCTGTCATTGATGGCTCTTGATAATTATATACTGGGTACGGGTAACGGGCAACTGGTACAAGGCTATAAACCCAATACTATTAAGAATGATGATTTAAGCTGGGAAAAGAATGCAATGGTCAATGTCGGTGTGGACCTGCAAATGTTCAAAGGATTATTGGGGATAACAGTTGATTACTATAATACCAATACCTCCAATATGTTGCTGAATGTTCCTGTTCCTCATCTGACCGGATACAGCACTGCCCTGATGAATATTGGAAAAGTAAATAACCGTGGTTGGGAAATAGCCTTGACATCTCAGAAAAATTTCACCAAAGACTTTGGGTATTCTTTTAATGCCAACTATGCTACGAATACCAATGAAGTAAAAGCTCTTGGTCCGGGAAATGCTCCCATTATCTCTACCGGAAGCGTAGATCATGCTTATTATATCACAAAAGTAGGCGAACCGATCGGATGTTACTATTTGCTGGTGCAGGACGGTATCTTTTCCAACGAAGAAGAATTGAAGAAATATCCTCATTTCAGCAATACTCAGCCGGGAGACTTCCGTTTTGTAGATGTGGATGGAGACGGTGTGATGGACTTGGACAAAGACCGTACAATAGTAGGTAACTATATGCCCGACTTCACCTATGGATTTGGTGGTAAAGTATGGTATAAAGGCATTGATCTTGACTTTAACTTCCAGGGAGTTTACGGTAATGAGATTCTGAATCTGAATCGTCGCTATATTGATAATCTGGAAGGAAACACCAATGGTACCACGATTGCCCTGAATCGCTGGAAAAGTGCGGATAACCCCGGAAATGGTCAGGTGAACCGTGCCAACCGCAAATCGAAAGGTTATAATGGCCGTACTTCAACCTGGCATCTGGAAGATGGTTCTTATTTGAGATTGCAGAATGTAACGTTAGGATATACTTTGCCTCAGAATCTGACACGTCGTTTCTTTGTGGAGAAGTTGAGAGTCTATGTCTCCGGACAGAACCTTTGGACATCTACCAACTACGGTGGATACAATCCGGAAGTAAATGCACGTCCGAGCAATTCACTTTCGCCGGGTGAGGATTACGGAACATATCCGCTGGCGAAAACTTTCTTGTTTGGATTAAATATAACACTTTAGTCATCCTTAAAAAATATACGGTATATGAAAATATATAGACAAATCCTATTCTTGGCAACTGCTTTTGTATCAGTGGCCTGTACAGATAGCTTTTTCGACTTGGAGCCAAGTAGCAGTGTGCCTACAGATAAAGTATACAAGACAGCAGACGATTTTAATGTAGCAGTGATCGGCTGTTATTCTAAATTGCAGGGACAGGTTTCCTACTTCACGGAATGCTGCGAATATCGGAGTGACAACCTGTCGTTGAGTGCTCCTACTGCCGGAACACAAGACCGTTATGATATAGATCAGTTTGCGGATAAAGCCTCTAATGGAATATTGGAATCCGCCTGGGCGAATTTTAATAACGGAGTATATCGCTGTAATTTGGTATTGGACAAAATAGACGCAGCTGACTTTGATGCTACGTTGAAGAAACAATATAAAGGGGAAGCGCTTTTCGTGCGTGCTCTTACTTATTTTAATATGTATCGCTTGTGGGGTGGAATTCCGATGACTGATAAAGTGGTGACGGTGGCTGAAGCTCTTAAAATCGGAAGAAGCTCAGAGCAGCAGGTCTTTGATTTTCTTACCGGCGATTTGAATCAGGTTATCAATGAGAATATGTTGCCTTCTTCTTATACGGGTACTGATATGGGACGTGCGACCTCCGGTGCTGCAATGGCATTGCTGGGAAAGATTTATCTGACTTTCCATAAGTGGACAGAGGCACGCAATGTTCTTTCGCAACTGATAGGCAGATATTCTTTGATGCCCACACCGGATAAAGTCTTTGATGTCGATAATAAAATGAACGATGAAATCATTTTCGCAGTGCGCTTTAATAAGGACGTTGAGGGTGAAGGACATGGCTATTGGTTTTCAATTATCAACCTGACAGATGATACTAACCAGACAAAGGCTTTGAAGGAGTGCTATAAAGACGGTGATAAACGCAAAGACCTGATCACTTATGTGAAAGTAGAAGATAAAGTCTGCGTAATGAATAAATTCAAGGATTTGAAAAGTGCGACATACAATACCGTCGGTAACGATCAGATTATTCTTCGTTATGCCGATGTACTGTTAATGTATGCCGAAGCACTGAACGAAATCAGCTATAGCAACTCTCAGACTTCTGATGCAATGGTTGCTTTGAATGCGGTACATACCCGTGCCGGCTTATCTCCGGTTCAGATTACGGAACTGGCAGATCAGGATAGTTTCCGTAAAGCCATTATGCTGGAACGCCAACAGGAATTTCCTTATGAGGGACACCGTTGGTTTGACCTTGTTCGCATGGGAGGTGCCAAGGAAGCTATGAAAGCGGAGGGACATACAATTCAGGATTTCCAGTTTCTGTATCCTATTCCTAAAACGGAATTGGAAAGAATCAACAATACTGAGTTGTTGTGGCAGAATCCGGGGTATTAATATGGTTAAACTTAAAGAATTCAGACGATGAAAAAAATAATATATAGCTTGTTGTTTGTCATTACGGCAGTTTGTGCAGCTTGTGACGAAGAACTGCCAAAAGCAAGTTTTGATTTATATGAATTAAAGACGCTTACGGCAACGGCCGGAGATATGAATGTGGCACTTTCCTGGGAAGCATATCCGGACGCCCGTCCTGATGAATATCTTATTAGCTGGACTTCGGGCTCTTCGGAAGCGGAAGGAGGGCAAATGACTGTGGAGGCTGAGGCTTCCGGTGCAACTGTCAGTGATCTTGTCAATGATGTTGCTTATACATTCTCCGTACAACCTCGCTATACCGGAGGACTGGCGAGTAAGCGATCTGCTTCTTGTACGCCAAAGAATGCAAGATATCCGGTGACTGGTCTGACTGCGTCAGCGGGAGACAAGAAAGTCCGGCTGAGATGGAAGAAGCCTGCCAGCGAACGGTTTACGAATTATCAGATTACCGTAAGTCCCGGCAATCAGGTTATCAAATTGGATGACACAACATTGGAAGAATATATGGTTGAAGGGTTGACTAATGATCAGGAGTATAAGTTTGATGTTGTTTGTATTTATCCGATGGGGAATTCTGTTTCGGCGGAAGCGGTGGCTACTCCGGGAATTATTTATCCGGTAGCAGTCAATACGGAATTGGTTGTCTGGGAGTCTGCTGTCTTTGCTTATAACGATATGTATTTTACTGGTGGCAATGTTAAATCCGTCAGCTGGGATTTTGGTGATGGTACTGCTTCTGCTGAAGCGACTCCATCGCATGCTTTTGCTGCTACTGGAACTTATACAGTTACTATTACAGTAACATATACGAATAATACGACGGAGTCAGGAAGTGTGGAAATTAATGTTGTCGGATATAAATGGGATAGTCTGAATCTGAATTTTAACGGATTAACAGGATATGTCAAGACGTCCAATCCTGTATTCTCCCCAGATGGAAAGACGATGTATATTCCGACTTCAACGCCTGCCGGGCATTTGTTTGCCTTAGATGTAGTCAGCGGCGAATTCAAATGGGTATTTGCCATTGATAAAATAACTTATGGCGGCGGTGCATTAGTGGGGTCTGACGGTACTATCTATCAGTGCGTGAGAGATGCTTCTATCAAGAATGTGTATGCCATAAATCCGAATGGTACTCAGAAATGGTCATTGCAATTAGACGGACCGATAGGTGCGTTCCCTGCTTTGTCTGCTGATGGTGTACTCTATTGTTTGACTAATAAAAGTACGTTATATGCACTCGATGTTGCGAATGGTGCGATTAAATGGCAACAATCTCTTGATGGGACAACAGGCAGTGCAGTGGCTATTGATAGAAACGGAAATATCTATGCAGGTACCAGTGAAGCTATTTATGCTTTCAGCGCAAATAAGGAAGAACTTTGGAAACTCAGTGGTGTCAATGTGACGGAGCAGGGAACTTTTGCTTTGAATGGCAACACGCTTTACGCAACTTTGAAGTCAAAGGCTGGACTTGTTGCTGTTGATATCACGAACGGAACCAAAAAATGGACCTATCCGACAACAGGCGGTGATGCTTATTTCCCTATCGTAGATAAGAAAGGTGTTGTTTACTTTACTGAAAAAGGCTCGCAAACAGTTTACGCCGTAGACGCTGACGGTTCAAAAGTATGGGTGAAGAAGGTAAATAATAACCTGAACTACAGTGGTGCTGCGTTGAGTACAGATGGTGTTCTTTATATCGGAACGCAGTCAAATAATAAGATTTTCGGACTTAATACGGCAGATGGAAGTACTGTTTATGAAGAATCTGTGGGTCAACAGGTAATGGCGTCCGTTTCGATTGGTCCGGACAAGCGTCTTTATTGTGGTACTATTGGAGCGAGCAATATAGGTTCTATAAAAGCGTTTGACATTAATAAAACGTTGGAAACAGATTCCTGGAGTATACGGGGTGGAGATATTCAAGGTACAAACCGACAAAAATAAACGGTGATGAGAAAATTGATTTTTATCGCATTTATGGTGATGTCTGTTTGTGGATATGCACAGAAATATGAAGTAGGTACTACGACAGCAGTGTGGAAAGCACCTGCTGCTGCCGATTTCCTTCATGCAAAAGCGACTGGTGTGAAGTATGTCGAGGTGGCCTTTAATCAATGTTATAGGGGAGTTCCTGTCGATGAAGTGATTCCACGTATAAAGGAAATGAAAGCGAAGATAGACAGTGCGGATATCGAAGTCTGGTCTATTCATCTTCCTTTCTCCCGAACGTTGGATATCTCAGTTCTGGATGATCGGTTAAGGAAGGAAAATGTAGATTTTATGGCAGAGATGATAGAATTGTGTGCCATGTTTCAACCGACTTGCCTGGTTTTGCATCCAAGTTCGGAACCGATAGCCGATAGTATTCGGGCGCAACGGATTGCCAATGCTTCGGAGTCTATTGCTTATCTGAAGAAATATGCTGATAGGATTGGCGCTCAACTTTGTATAGAGAATCTGCCCAGAACCTGTTTGGGAAATACTCCGGAGGAACTTATGAGGATTGTCGGAGATATCCCGGACGTAAAAGTGTGCTTTGATACAAATCACTATACCAAAGGCACGACAGAGCACTTTGTGGCAATAGTAGGTAGCCGTATCGGCACTATACATGCTTCAGATTTTGATTTGGTGAACGAATGCCACTGGCTTCCTACACAGGGAAATATAAAATGGGGAAAGTTGATGCACGATTTGGAGAAGACCGGATATAAAGGCGTTTTCATGTATGAAGCGACGAAGGATCACGAAAATAATAATGTGAGACCTGCTCTTGAACGGATTGCAGAGACCTTCGATAAAATAATTGATGACTATAAAACACTGAAATAATATGAATAATATAAGAAGAATACAATATTTCCTGTTTTGCCTGCTGGCAATAGGACTTGCAAGTTGTAGTGACGATGATAATAATGATAAGAAGACCGGGTACGAAGGAATTCTTACGGAACTGGCAGCAAAGGTAGATGCCACTACCCAACAGTTATGGGGAACTTCTCCATTAATTGTAAATACTGAGCGTGCCGATGCTTTGAGCACTATTCAGGGATATGCCGATAAATGTCTGGATGACTATTTTATCAGTTTTCTGAATGGTTTTGATCAGGCAAGTATGAGTATGGAGAAGAGTGAACCGATCTTATACTATTACCGGAGTGCTTTTGACCGGGTGATGGACGGAATTAAAAACTCCAAAGTAGAGAATGGCACAGCAGAAATCTGGTTGCTTTATAACATGGGATATATAGTTAAGACTCCTTCCGGATGTTTTGCTATTGATATTTCTCATCGCTGGGCGAAGGAACTTGCACCCTATATCGACTTCCTTTGTGTGACGCATAAGCATTCTGATCATTATAGTACAGATTTGATTCAGGCGATGTTTGATTTGGGTAAGCCGGTATTATCCAATTATTTGAAAGACACCACTTATCCCTACACGGCAAAGGGAGATAAAGATTATGAAATAGGTAAATTTAAAATCCGTACTTGTATTACCGATCATAATAATTCCGGATTATCCAATTTCGTAACTATCTTCCAGATAGACTGTGGAGATGATGCTGGAAATTTCGTCTTTATGCATGTCGGTGATTCCAATTTTAAACCGGAACAATATACAAACATTGCGCCACATGTCAATGTCTTGATTCCCCGCTATGCTCCTAATGCGCTGACTGAGAATAATATTTTAGGTACCGGAGCGGGACAGGTACAGCCGGATTATGTTCTGTTATCTCATATTCTGGAAATGGCTCATGCAGGTGTTGATGCATCCAGATGGTCATTGGACATGGCATTAGAACGGGCGTCCAAGATTAACTGTGACCAGACCTATGTGCCTATGTGGGGAGAAAAGATGGTCTGGAAGAACGGTAAGCTGAACTAATAATTTTAATATTTGAATTTATGAAACGAATTTATAACTTTATATTGCTTTTATGCCTGGTGCAACTGGCTGTTGCCCAAAATAGGATTGCGGAAATCAGAGAAAACCTGTTAGGAAATTATTCCGATAGAGTGTTGGTCGTTTCTCATCGTGCCGACTGGCGAAATGCTCCCGAAAATTCATTGCAAGGAATACAGAATTGCATTGATATGGGAGTGGATATGGTAGAAATAGATTTGAAGAAGACCAAAGATGGTCACTTGGTCGTCATGCATGATAAGACAATTAACCGTACAATGACGGGAAAAGGAAACGCTGAGGATTATACACTGGCAGAACTGAAAGCAATGCGACTTAAAAATGGAGCAGGCTGTAAAACCAGACATCAGATTCCTACTCTCGAAGAAGTTATGTTACTTTGCAAAGGGAAGATAATGGTGAATATCGATAAAGGTTACGATTATTTTCAGGAAGCTTATGCTGTACTTGAAAAAACAGGAACAATTGACCATTGTGTAATTAAAGCAGGACTCCCCTATGAACGAGTGAAAGCAGAAAATGGTGATGTACTTGATAAGGTTATTTTTATGCCTATTGTGAATCTGCACAAAGAAGGAGCGGAAAAGATAATCAATGATTATCAGTTGCACATGAAACCAACTGCTTATGAACTGGTATTTAATGATGATAATGAAGAAATGCTTCGCTTGATCAGGAAAGTACGTGATAGTGGTGCCAAGCTTTTCATTAATTCTTTGTGGCCTGAACTTTGTGGAGGTCACGATGACGATCGCGCGGTAGAACTACACCAACCGGATGATAGCTGGGGATGGATTTTGAATCAGGGGGCTAAGCTGATTCAAACAGACCGCCCGGCATTATTACTCGAATATTTGCGTAAAAAGAAACTGCACGACTAAAGATATTCCTTCATGTTGAAACATCTTATAAATTTTTACAAGGTCTCTTCACTGGGACCTTGTAACGAAGACGTTATGTCTTCATCCGGCAAGCGTCGGTTGAAATATCTGCAATGGTCTACCTTTCTTTCGGCAACTTTCGGATACGGTATGTATTATGTTTGCCGGTTGAGCTTGAATGTAGTAAAGAAACCGATTGTAGACGAGGGAATCTTTTCTGAAACGGAACTCGGAATAATCGGTTCGGTGCTGTTCTTTACGTATGCGGTGGGTAAATTTACGAATGGATTTCTGGCAGATCGAAGTAATATAAATCGTTTTATGACTACCGGCCTGCTTGTTACCGCATTGATTAATCTTTGTCTCGGTTTCACCCATTCATTTATTTTGTTTGCTGTTCTTTGGGGAGTCAGCGGCTGGTTTCAGTCTATGGGGGCTGCTTCGTGTGTAGTCGGACTTTCCCGTTGGTTCACGGATAAAGAACGTGGCTCTTATTATGGCTTTTGGTCCGCCAGTCATAATATTGGTGAAGCACTGACATTTATAATTGTAGCATCTATTGTTAGTGTTTGTGGCTGGCGTTATGGTTTCTTTGGGGCAGGTATGGTAGGATTGCTGGGGGCATTAATCGTATGGCGTTTTTTTCATGATAGTCCCGAAAGTAAGGGCTTTCCTCCGGTCAATGTTTCGAAAGAAAAGAAAACGATGAGTGCTTCTGAAACGGCAGATTTTAATAAAGCTCAACGGCAGGTTCTGACAATGCCTGCTATCTGGATACTTGCTTTATCAAGCGCATTTATGTATATCAGCCGATATGCGGTAAACAGTTGGGGAGTTTTTTATCTGGAAGCACAGAAAGGATATTCCACTTTGGATGCCAGTTTTATTATTTCCATTAGTTCTGTTTGTGGGATTATCGGCACCATGTTTTCCGGTGTAATTTCTGATAAACTGTTTGGTGGCCGGCGTAATGTTCCGGCTTTGATTTTCGGACTGACGAATGTTTTAGCATTATGTTTGTTCTTATTAGTGCCAGGGGTACACTTTTGGCTCGATGCTGTGGCAATGATCCTCTTTGGACTGGGCATCGGAGTACTGATTTGTTTCTTAGGTGGGCTGATGGCTGTTGATATTGCTCCTCGCAATGCTTCGGGAGCTGCTTTGGGAGTTGTTGGGATTGCCAGTTATATCGGAGCCGGGCTGCAAGATGTCATGAGCGGAGTTTTGATTGAAGGACATAAAACGATCCGGAATGGGGTAGAGGTTTACGACTTTACTTATATCAATTGGTTTTGGATCGGATCGGCTATATTGTCGGTATTTTTCGCTTTATGGGTGTGGAATGCGAAGCAAAAATAAAGCATTGATTATCAGTGGAGTATAAAATAGGTACTTTTTCTTTTAAAGGAACGGGCTCTTGGTTTAAAACCAACGACCTGTTCCTTTAAAACCAACGGGGTGTTTCTTTTAAAGGAATGAGCCTTGATATTTCAGAATTATTTCAGTATCATAATTTTTCTTTGCGGGAGATTTATTATCTTTGTACTTTTAACCCGGTAATCGATGAGTAGAATATTTGCAATTAATAAAATACTGCTGTTTGCGCTATTGGCTGGAATGACTTCCACTGCATTTGCACAAAGCGATGATTTCACTACATGGACTAAATTCAAAGTGAACTATAAGATCGATCCCCGATTTTCACTTTTAAGCAATCTGGAGTTTCGGACAAAGGATGACGTAGGTAGAATGGACCGTTTGGGATTGACCATTGGAGGCGAGTATCGGGCTTATTCATTTTTGAAACTGGAAGCCGGATATGAAACTCATTTCCGGAATTTGGGAGATTCGGAATGGAAATTCAGACACCGTTATAACTTTGGAGCAACTGCAAGTTTTCAATATCAGTGGTTGAAAATTGCTTTGAGAGAAAGGTTTCAGCAAACTTTTGACCGTGGAGATTCAAAAGCTCGCCTTCGTTCCCGCTTAAAATTAGCTTATGCACCTGAAAAAGGAATCGTTTCCCCCTACTTCTCAATTGAAATTTATCAAAGTTTGGATGATGCTCCTTTTTGGAGAGCAGATCGTATGCGTTATCGGCCTGGAGTAGAGATAGCTTTGGCTAAACGATGGGCGTTAGATGTTTTTTATTGTTATCAGTATGAGTCTCCAAAAGGTAAACATATTGCCGGGGTAGAAATAGGCTATTCTTTTTGAAAATGTTAGATTACTAATATAATAATGTGTAAGCCTATTTGGTTTTGAAATATCCCTGATTCATAAAGTGCTACTAATTTGATACTTATGAATGAATATAAATATTATTTAAGAAAATGAAGTATTGGTTGGTTTATGATTTATACTTTTGCTTTTGACATTTCAGAATGAAATGTTGGAGTTGATGATTCTCCAGTCGCAACAGACGTGTTGTGTGGAATCTCATAACTGAAAGTGAATACTTCCTCTTATGTCCTTCTTTCTGCCCAATCAAAGATTTCTTATTATTTATATTTAAATAAAGAGGACATGAATATTTTGTTTAGAATGGAAAAAGGAATCGCTGTATGTCTTTTTTCTTCTTTTTTTGTATTAGCATGTGTAAGTCATATTCCGGGAGAGAAAGCTGCAGTCAGCAATGGAGATATTCCATTGAAATTTACTGCTGATATTCATGAAGCGACATATACACGTGTTGCTGGCAATGGCTTTGAAGAGAATGATGAAGTGGGAGTATTTGCCCTTGTAGGGTCCTCCACCATGAAGGAAGAACGTTATGCGGATAATTTGCGTTTCTTTCGTACTTCCGAAAAAGTTTTTGAGTCCAGTGAGCCGATTTATTATCCTGATGATGAGGTAACATTACGTTTGATCAGTTATTATCCTTATCAGGAAGAGGGAGTGAATATGGGAGAAAGTACGATGTCGGTGGCGGTAGAAACAGATCAAAATCTTTCTGCCGGCTATTTCTGCTCTGATTTTCTGGTTGCTTCTCAAAATCTGCAATCAGCTCCTAAAGGAGCCATCGCCCTGCATTATGATCACAAATTCTTCAAATTAAAAATCGCTTTGGTAGGAAAGGAAGGTGAAGAATTGCAGGGTATACTGGATGCTGACCCAAAACTTTCTGTTTGTGGTTTTTATACTAAGGCGATTTATGATTTCCAAAAAGAAACTTATTCCGCTTTTTCTAATGAGAAAAGCATTACTCCTGCCGGAAAATGGGAGATACAGGGAGATCGGTTGAGCGGAAAAGAAGTAATCCTTATTCCGCAGGAAACCACTTTGGGCTATCAATATATCGTATTGGATGTTGGAGGTAAGATATATACCAGCCCATTGCCCTCTTCATTGCAGTTGCAGAGTGGTAAGCAGAGTGAGCTGGCGATTTCCTTCATCCCGACCGAAGATGTTTTGATAAGTAAAGTCGAAGGAGAAATCAATAGTTGGGAAGATGGAAATACAGGGCAGTCCGGGTCCGAAGTCTTCCATAATTATGTGGATGTGTCAAAATTGGTATTTGATGATTCGAAGGTGTATAAAGTGTTGAGTGCTGGGCAGCAGGTAGCAGAAATATGTAAAGAATATCTGGTGACCCCTGATTTTTCTTCACAGGCAATTGTCGTTTATCCGATGAAAGATAACCATGCGGTTGACTTATCCAAGGGAACGGTAGTACAATTGGTCGGACATGCAGATAAAGTGCACGGCGGAACTGTAGCGTGGGATTTGAAAGAACATTCATTGAAATATACTCCTGGAAATCAGGCTGCTCGAAGTAAGGTGTATATTTTGCCTGACGGACAAATTGCATTGTCTATGCCTGAAGAAATGTTGCCCGTATTGGCCATGAAAGATATAATGCGTGATGTGCGTGGGAGTAGTATTCACAATTACCCGATAGTGAAAATTGGTACGCAGTATTGGATGGGAAGTAATCTGAAAACATCATTATATATAGATGGAGAAGAAATTCCGAAACTGGAGATTATGAATGCCGGAGCGACAGGTTATCTATTGTCTCAAACAGATAAGAGTTATTATTTTTATAGTTTTGGAACAATTGTCAGTAATAAGCTGCTTCCTGTGGGGTGGAATATGCCTGATTGGAATGATTGGAATATGCTGAAAACTTATTTGAGCAATGATGCCTCTTTGTTGAAAACCGGGACATGGAAAGCAATAAGCACCGGTGCCGGTGCAATAGTAGGAACTGCTACCAATCTCACGGGTTTTGATGGATATCCGGTAGGAATGTATGCCGGCAAGTTTCAGTCTGCCTATGAAGGAAAATATCTTTCTTATTGGACTTTGAATGAAGCAGGGACAGATGCGGATGAGAAAATATTCTTGTTGAGAAGTGATAAAAACGAAATAGCAGAGGGAAACACCGGGTTGGATAAAGCTTACGCCATCCGTTGTATCCGAAAGTAAATCGTGGAAAATTGTTCTTCTTTTTTATATTTTGCTTATATTTGGGAAGTGAAACTTAAATAGAAGTCATAGATTATGAAGAAAATAATAAATCCCTGGAAAGGGCTGGAAGGGTACAATTGCTTTGGTTGCGCCCCTAATAATGAAGCCGGAATAAAGATGGAGTTTTATGAAGATGGCGACGAAGTGGTAAGTATCTGGAAACCCCGTCCTGAGTATCAGGGATGGATCAATACCTTGCATGGTGGTATTCAGGCTGTTCTCATGGATGAAATCTGCGCTTGGGTGATACTTCGTAAATTGCAGACAACGGGAGTAACTTCAAAAATGGAGACTCGTTACCGCAAGTCGGTCAGTACTACTGATTCCCATATTGTGTTGCGTGCTTCTATTAAGGAAGTCAAGCGGAATATTGTGATTATTGAAGCTAAGTTATATAATAAGGATGGCGAAGTATGTACCGAAGCGGTTTGTACGTACTTTACGTTTTCGCACGAAAAGTCGAAAGATGAAATGCACTTTGATAAGTGTGATGTAGAGCCGGAAGAGATATTATCTTTAATTTGAAATAAAAACTGAACTTTTTGTGATAAATGTTTGGAAGTATCAAACGAATGCTTTACTTTTGTCGCATTAAATAAAAGAAATATGAAATATACAGTTGCACATCATCATCATCATTTTCCTAACGAATAACTCGGTGGGCGTGATTGATAGTGTGTATAACTCTATAAAGATAACGAAGGCTTACCGAATACGGTAAGCCTTTTTTTATTTCTGAATTGTTCGAATTGTAAATCATAAAATAATAAATAAAATCATGTTAAGAATCGCAGTACAAGCCAAAGGACGTCTCTTCGAAGAGACTATGGCACTTTTAGGAGAGTCGGATATTAAAATCAGTACAACGAAGCGCACCTTGTTGGTGCAGTCTTCTAATTTTCCTATCGAAGTTTTATTTCTTCGTGACGATGATATCCCGCAAACAGTAGCTACCGGTGTAGCTGATTTGGGAATTGTCGGTGAGAATGAGTTTATGGAGAAAGAAGAGGATGCAGCAATCATAAAGCGATTGGGATTCAGTAAGTGTCGTTTGTCACTGGCTATGCCCAAAGACATTGAGTATCCGGGATTGTCTTGGTTCAATGGTAAGAAAATAGCAACGTCTTATCCGGTTATTCTGAAAAACTTTCTGAAAAAGAACGGTGTAAATGCGGAAATACATGTTATAACAGGTTCGGTAGAAGTATCTCCGGGCATCGGACTGGCTGATGCTATTTTTGATATTGTAAGTTCCGGTTCTACATTGGTCAGCAATCGTCTGAAAGAGGTGGAAGTCGTGATGAAATCTGAGGCGCTGTTGATTGGTAACAAGAACATGACTGATGAGAAGAAAGCGGTGTTAGAAGAACTTCTGTTCCGTATGGATGCTGTGAAGACTGCTGAAGATAAGAAATATGTATTGATGAATGCACCGAAAGACAAACTGGAAGAGATTATCGCTGTATTACCGGGTATGAAGAGTCCTACCGTTATGCCGTTGGCACAGGAAGGCTGGTGCTCTGTTCATACGGTATTGGACGAGAAACGTTTCTGGGAAATTATAGGAAAATTGAAAGGGCTTGGAGCAGAAGGTATTTTGGTATTGCCCATTGAAAAAATGATCGTTTAATTATTATGAACTCTGAATTCTAATTTGACCGATGAAATTAATTAAATATCCATCCAAAGAACAGTGGGCAGAACTCCTGAAACGTCCGGCATTGAATACCGAGAATCTGTTTGATACGGTTCGTGCCATTATAAATAAGGTGAGGGCAGAAGGGGATAAGGCTGTTCTGGAATATGAAGCTGCTTTTGATAAAGTGACTTTATCTTCTCTCGCAGTGACTACCGAAGAAATAAAGAAAGCTGACGAACTGGTGAGTGACGAACTGAAGGCTGCTATATCTCTGGCTAAAAGAAATATTGAAACTTTTCACTCTTCCCAGCGTTTTGTAGGTAAAAAGGTAGAAACAATGAATGGAGTGACCTGCTGGCAAAAAGCAGTGGGTATTGAAAAGGTAGGTCTTTACATTCCGGGAGGAACAGCACCGCTCTTTTCAACAGTACTGATGTTAGCTGTTCCCGCTAAAATTGCAGGATGCAAGGAAATTGTACTTTGCACTCCTCCGGATAAGAATGGAAATATCCATCCGGCTATTCTTTTCGCTGCACAGTTGGCGGGAGTTAGTAAAATCTTCAAAGCAGGAGGTGTGCAAGCCATTGCTGCAATGGCATATGGAACGGAAAGTGTTCCCAAAGTCTATAAAATCTTTGGTCCGGGAAATCAATATGTGACGGCTGCCAAGCAGTTGGTAAGTTTGCGTGATGTAGCGATCGATATGCCTGCCGGTCCTTCTGAAGTTGAAGTACTGGCCGATGCATCTGCCAGTCCTGTTTTTGTCGCTGCAGATTTGCTTTCGCAGGCTGAGCACGGAATTGACAGCCAGGCTATGCTGATAACTACTTCTGAGAAACTTCAGATGGAAGTGATGGAAGAAGTAGAGCGGCAACTGGCAAAATTGCCCCGTCGGGAAATTGCAGCGAAGTCTTTGGAAAATAGTAAGCTGATTCTTGTAAAAGACATGGACGAGGCATTGGAGCTGACAAATGCATATGCTCCCGAACATTTGATTGTAGAGACCGAAAATTATATGGAAGTTGCTGAGAGAGTAACGAATGCCGGTTCTGTTTTCTTAGGTTCCTTGACTCCTGAAAGTGCCGGTGATTATGCGTCCGGAACCAACCATACTCTGCCGACAAATGGCTATGCAAAAGCATATAGCGGAGTAAGTCTGGATAGCTTCATTCGAAAAATCACTTTCCAGGAGATTCTTCCGGAAGGAATGAAGGCGATTGGACCGGCTATTGAAGAGATGGCGGCAAACGAGTTGTTGGATGCACATAAGAATGCCGTTACTGTTCGTCTGAGTTCCTTGAAATAAAATGATCAAGTAGTGACCGTAATAAAAGAAATCATATATGAAAACATTACAAGAACTGACTCGTCCGAATATCTGGAAGTTAAAGCCTTACTCTTCGGCACGCGATGAATATAAAGGAGTGACAGCCTCTATTTTTCTGGATGCAAACGAAAATCCATATAATATGCCTCACAATCGTTACCCTGATCCTATGCAATGGGATCTGAAAAAACTGTTGGCAAAAATAAAGAAAGTGGCACCCGAACATATCTTTCTAGGCAATGGAAGTGATGAAGCCATTGATCTGGTTTTTCGTGCTTTTTGTGAGCCGGGAATAGATAATGTCGTTGCTATTGATCCTACTTATGGTATGTATCAGGTTTGTGCGGATGTGAATAATGTGGAATATAGGAAAGTCTTATTGGATGATAACTTTCAGTTTTCGGCAGATCAGTTATTGGCAGCTGCAGATGATCATACTAAAATGATTTTCCTTTGTTCGCCTAATAATCCGACAGGCAATGATTTGCTCCGGTCTGAAATAGAAAAGCTTCTGAAAGAATTTGAGGGGCTGGTTATTTTGGATGAGGCTTATAATGATTTTTCGGAAGCACCGTCTTTCTTGGAAGAGTTGGATAAATATCCGAACCTGATTGTATTTCAAACCTTCTCTAAAGCTTGGGGATGTGCTGCTATCCGTCTGGGAATGGCATTTGCGTCTGTAGATATTATCGGTATTCTGAGTAAGATCAAATATCCTTATAATGTCAATCAGCTCACGCAACAGCAAGCAATAGCCATGCTGCATAAATATTATGAGATAGAACGTTGGATAAAAACATTGAAAGAAGAGCGTGATTATTTGGAAGAAGAATTTTCAAAGTTGCCTTGCACTGTCAAAATGTTCCCTTCCGATGCAAATTTCTTTTTGGTGAAAGTGACAGATGCTGTGAAAATCTACAATTATTTGGTTGGGGAAGGAATTATTGTGAGAAATCGCCATTCTATTTCCCTTTGCTGTAATTGCCTGCGTGTAACGGTAGGTACACGCGTCGAGAATTATAATCTTATCGCTACTCTCAAGAAATACCAAGTATAACTTATGAAGAAGAAAGTCTTATTTATAGATAGAGATGGTACCTTAGTCATAGAACCGCCTGTAGACTATCAACTCGATTCGTTGGAGAAATTAGAGTTTTATCCGAAGGTTTTTCGTAATCTGGGATTTGTCCGTAGCAAATTGGATTTTGAGTTTGTGATGGTGACTAATCAGGATGGATTGGGAACCTCTTCTTTTCCGGAAGAGACCTTCTGGTCTGCTCACAATTTAATGTTGAAAACATTAGCAGGAGAAGGGATTACCTTTGATGATATTCTGATCGACCGCAGTTTTCCGGAAGATCATGCACCGACTCGTAAACCGCGTACCGGAATGTTGACGAAGTACATCGATAATCCGGAATATGATTTGGCAGGAAGTTTTGTAATTGGTGACCGCCCTACCGATGTCGAATTAGCGAAAAATTTAGGTTGTCGTGCTATCTATTTGCAAGATTCAGTGGCTGGTTTGCAAGAAAAAGGATTGGAAGAGGTATGCACACTTGCTACTACGGACTGGGATCGGATTGCTGAATTCCTCTTTGCGGGAGAACGGAAAGCGGAAGTTCGTCGTACTACTAAAGAAACAGATATTTACGTGGCTCTGAATCTGGACGGAAATGGAAATTGCAACATTGCTACCGGACTTGGTTTCTTTGATCATATGCTTGAACAGATAGGCAAGCATTCTGGTATGGATCTGACTATTCAGGTAAAAGGAGATTTGGAAGTAGACGAACATCATACCATTGAAGATACTGCTATTGCTTTGGGGGATTGTATCTATCAGGCTTTGGGAAGTAAGCGTGGAATAGAACGCTATGGTTACGCATTACCTATGGATGATTGTCTGTGTCAGGTATGTCTGGACTTTGGAGGTCGCCCTTGGCTGGTATGGGATGCGGAATTTAAACGTGAGAAAATAGGGGAGATGCCCACGGAGATGTTTCTTCATTTCTTTAAATCGCTTAGTGATGCTGCAAAAATGAATCTGAATATCAAAGCAGAAGGACAGAATGAGCATCATAAGATAGAAGGAATCTTTAAAGCGCTTGCACGTGCCTTGAAAATGGCATTGAAAAGAGATATTTATCATTTTGAGCTCCCGTCGAGTAAAGGAGTATTATAACTATCTTATGAGATTGCTGTATGATAGTCAATAATAAACGAATCTGGCTTAGTTTATTTATCGGGATAGTGGTTTCTTTTTCGGCTTTTGGTCAGAATATGACTGCTGAAAAGATAGCTGTTCCCGGTAGTAAACTGGATAATTTATATAAGATAGACTCGGGCGTATATCGTTCGGAACAACCGTCGGATACAGACTTTAAGGCTTTGGAGAAATATGGTATTCGTGAAGTGCTGAATCTCCGCAACCGGCATAGTGACGATGATGAGGCGGCAGAAACAAAGATAAAACTTCATCGGCTAAAAATGAAAGCGCATTCAGTCAATGAAGAACAACTGATAAAAGCGTTGCGCATTATCAGGAACCGCAAAGGCCCGATCGTTTTTCATTGTCATCACGGTTCCGATAGGACAGGGGCGGTGTGCGCTATGTATCGTATCGTATTTCAAGGAGTATCCAAGCAAAAGGCTATTCAGGAAATGACCGAAGGAGGCTTCGGTTTTCATCGCATTTATAAGAATATCATTCGTACCATTGAGAAGGCTGATATAGAACGTATCAAAAGAGAAGTATTATAATCTTGTGACATTTTTGATTTTCCCCGTATAATACTTAGAATAAATACAAAAATGTCACAGAAGAAAGAATATGAGTGATTATAAATTCTCAATTTCTTTGAGCCAAATCGCTGAACTTGCGTCACTTGGCATCCGCCAGTCGCCTCTCGGACTTATAGAAATACTACCCACTTTGGGACCGTCGGGCAGACAAGAACGCTTGAACTGCTGATTGAAGAAGCGTCGGAAGAAAGTGGACAACCATTTCTTGATCGTTTCTTCATCATATACTCCTTTGAAAGCAACATTAGCTAAATAGAAAATTTTCGAAGGACGGAATCCAAACCGCATAAAATAATAAAGGAAAAAATCATGCAATTCATAGGGGCCTACCAAGTCTTCAGTCTTTTGCTTGATCTCGCCGTTTTCATCCGCAGGAATCAGTTCCGGACTGATTGGCGTATCCACAATGTCCAGTAAAGTCGCTTTGGAAGTATCATCCACTCCATTTTCTGCCACCCATTGTACGAGGTATTTCACTAATGTTTTAGGAATGCTTGCATTGACGCCATACATTGACATATGGTCACCATTGTATGTAGCCCATCCCAATGCCAGTTCCGATAAATCGCCGGTGCCTACGACCATACCCCATGTCTGGTTGGCAATATCCATCAGTATTTGTGTACGTTCGCGTGCCTGAGAATTTTCGTAGGTGACATCGTGTACATTTATATCATGGTTAATGTCCTTGAAATGCTGGATACATGCTTCTTTAATACTGATTTCACGAATGGAGATACCTAAAGATTTCATTAAGTCCAATGCATTATTATAGGTACGGTCGGTAGTGCCGAAGCCAGGCATGGTAATTCCTAAAATATCTTTTCGGGATAATCCTAGTTTATCAAAGGTCTTGACGCAAACTAATAATGCCAGCGTAGAGTCTAGTCCTCCGGAAATTCCGACTACAGCTGTTTTTGCTCCGGTGTGTACCAGGCGTTGTGCCAGACCGGCTATCTGAATAGAGAATACCTCTTCACAACGTTCATTTAGCTCTTTCCCTTGTGGTACAAAAGGATGTGGATTGAATTTACGCGTTAAAACCAGCTCTTTGCTATTAACAAATTCTGTTGCAATAGAAATTTTCTTTTTATCTCCAAGATTTCCCTGATTAGCAGCAAAGGTCGTATTAATTCTACGCTCAGCTCGTATACGTTCCACATCGATCTCACTGATAATCAACTGCTCCTGCATGCTGAAACGTTCGCTACGTGCCAAGAGTGTACCATTCTCATAGATTAATCCGTTTCCTGCAAAAACGACGTCTGTAGTAGACTCCCCGAATCCACAGGATGAAAAAACATAACCTGCTATGCAGCGGGCAGATTGCTGGCTGATCAGTGAACAGAGATAATGATTCTTTCCAATACCTTCATTGTCAGCAGACATGTTAAAGATAATTTCAGCTCCTTGCAGGGCTAGTGAGGAACTGGGGGGAATGGTCGCCCACAGGTCTTCACAGATTTCAACTCCAAAAGTTGTATCTGAAGTCTCGAAAATTAAATTGGCTCCTATTGGAATTATTTGTCCGCATAGACGTACGGTATTTTCTGTCAACTGAAGTGCGGAAGTAAACCATCGTTGTTCGTAAAACTCTTTGTAATTAGGCAGATAAGTTTTAGCTGCAACACCTAACACTTTTCCTCTTTGAATTACGACAGCAGCATTTATCACTGTTGAGTTTGCGATAACAGGCATACCGACGATAGAAATAATATCTAATTGACGGGTGTTGTTTAAAATCTGCATTAATCCCATTTCTGCTTCTTCAAGCAAAATTTGCTGTCCGAACAGGTCTCCACAGGTATATCCGGTAATGCTCATTTCCGGAAATACAATGACTTGCACTCCTTTGCCTTCGGCTATTGCAATCAGACTCTCTATTTTCTCTACATTGAATTTGCAGTCAGCCACTTTAACGTGTGGCACAGCCGCAGCTACTTTTACGAATCCGTAATTCATCTTGTACCTTATTTATATATAGTGGGTGCAAAAATAGGAAATATAATTGGAATTTTGTCTTTTCAGTAGTGAATCCTTAAAAATCACTCTTATAGATAGTTTTGCTAACTGTTGTTTAGACAATTAATTGATCTGACAATTTGAAATCTATTTTATGCCTATTTTGATATATATTCTTTGTTACACGTGAATTTTCGATAATATTTGGTTAAATAAACGATAAAAGGATATATAGAGGAAATTTAGTATAAAAAATGCGACTTTTAGTTTCTTTCATTTAACTTTTATAATTATATTTGTAACCGATATAAAGCAATTTTATAGGTTAATAACACCTAAACAAACGATAAGCACTAATATTTTATAACATAAGAGAGATGGATAGACACTTATTTAGCATTGACGCAGCAACAACACAAAAAATCTATTTAGACATTTGGCGTAATATTAAGAACCAGCCGAGTTAACTTATCCTATCCTAATTTATTAGAGATTAATAAAATAGCCTATTCTGAGGTGGTGGAAAAGGTATGCCTTCAAATCATCTCGAGGGACGGGTGTATTATTACTTCATGCGTGAAGATAATGTACCGAATTCTTGTTTGTAGATCATTCTATAAAAATAAATCAATTTCATTAATTTAAATTCAAGTATCAAAGATGAGAAAATCAATTCTCTTGTTTGTACTCTTTGCTCTACTGAATATTCCTCTTATGCTATTTGCACAAGGTGGATATAAGGTAACAGGACATGTCGTTTCGGCGGAAGATAACGAGCCGATGATTGGTGTGTCTATATTGCAGAAGGGTACTACAAATGGTGTGATTACCGATATTAATGGTAATTACACTCTTGAGATTAAGGGGACAGCAAGTACTACCTTGTCGTTTTCTTACATCGGTATGCAATCTCAGCAACATGAAGTCAATGCCCGAACAGGCACACTGAATGTTCGTTTAGTTTCGGACGCCGCATTAATAGATGAAGTAGTGGTAGTGGCGTATGGAACTCGCAAAAAAGGAACGATTGCCGGTGCCGTAGCTACCGTGAAAGCGGAAAAAATGGAAAATGTACCGGCAGCAGGCTTCGATCAGTCATTACAGGGACAGACACCGGGCTTATCTGTAATTTCCAACTCGGGAGAACCTAGCAAAGCGGCTGTTTTCCAGATTCGAGGCACTAACTCTATCAATTCGGGTACGGCTCCGTTATTTATTTTGGATGGCGTACCAATTTCCAGTGCTGATTTTAATACAATTAGTCCGGGAGATATAGAGTCTATTTCGGTGTTGAAGGATGCTTCTTCAACTTCTATTTATGGTGCCCGTGCTGCAAATGGTGTAGTTGTTATCACTTCTAAACGTGGATTGGCAATGGATAAGGCGAAAGTGACCTTGCGTGGGCAATGGGGATTTTCACAATTGGCGTCGGATGATAACTGGATGATGATGAATACTCCGGAACGTATTCAATTTGAGAAAGAAATAGGTTTGGACGCAGGAAAAGACTATAACTTACTTTCTCGTACTGATGTCAATTGGTTGGATAAAGTATTCAATGATCGTGCTCCGTTGCAGAGCTATGAATTATCTGTAAATCGTGCAACTGATCGTCTGAACTACTACGTTTCAGGGGGATTTTACGATCAGGATGGTATTGCTCAAAGTTCAACTTTTCGCCGTTATAACATGCGCACCAATGCGGAGGTGAAAGCTAGTAACTGGTTGAAGATAGGAACTAATACAATGATGGCTTATGAAGAAGTGTCGCAGGCTGAAGAAGGAGATATGGCGCTTTTTTCTCCTATTTCCGGTTCACGCTTTATGTTGCCTTACTGGAATCCTTATAATGCGGATGGTTCTTTAGCTTCTGAAAATAATGGAACTTGGAAAGGAATAGGGCAGAATCCTATTGAATGGATGGCGAATAATCCTGTAAAACATGAAAAATACAAGTTATTGTCAACTGTTTTTGCAGATGTTACTCCTCTGAAAAATTTGACGATTCACGCGCAGTTTGGTGTTGATTATGCGCATTCTACATCTTTCATGCAATCTTATCCAAGCTATCTTATAAATAATAAGTCAGGTCGTGCAGGACGAAGCACGTCTGATATGCTTAATTTGACTGAAACTCTTACGGCAAATTATCGTTGGGCATTGAATGATGATCATTCTTTTAATTTTTTATTGGGACAAGAAGGTGTAGATTATCGTTCTGCCGGATTTCAGGTGGTTACGAGAGGACAGACCATTGACCGATTAACCAATATAGCTTCTGGTACTCGGGCATCTTCGTGGCAAGATGCCAGTACTGCCTATTCTTATTTATCACTTTTCTTCCGTGGAGAATACAATTATAAGGATTTGTATTATGCGGAAGTTGCAGCACGTACGGATGCTTCTTCCCGTTTTGGTAAAGACCATCGTTGGGGTGCTTTTTGGTCGTTAGGGTTTATGTGGAATATCAAAAATGAAGTTTTTCTGAAAGATGTGGAATGGTTGACCAATGCACAGATAAAATTGAGCACCGGTACTTCTGGTAACTCAACTATCCCTGATTACGATCATCTTGCGCTTGTTTCGGGAAATGCCAATTATTACGATCAAGCTGGTATTTACCCTATGCAGAGTGGAAACGAAGACTTAGGCTGGGAGCAGACTTGGGCAAATAATGTGGGCCTGAGTTTAGGACTCTTTAATCGTGCTAATGTAAATATCGATTTTTATCATAAGAAAACTACCAATATATTAATGTCTGTTCCCCAATCATACGCTGTAACAGGTGAAGGCAATCGTTGGGAAAATATTGGTGCTATGATGAATAGGGGTATTGAAGTAGCGATAGATGGTGATATAATCCGTATGAATGATTTTACTTGGAATCTTAGCGCTAATTTCTCATATAATAAGAATAAATTGCTGGAACTCTACAATGGGGTAGAAGAGTATGTAAACTCAACGACAGGTTTGAAGTATATGGTCGGGCATTCTGTGACTGAGTATTTCTTGAATCGTTATGCTGGTGTGAATCCGGCTAATGGCGATGCTCTATGGTACACTGCTGACGGAGAGCTGACAACGGAATTTCGCGAAGATGATAAAGTGATGACTGGCAAGACTTATGAATCTCCGTGGGCTGGTGGTTTTGGAACTACTTTCATTTGGAAGGGTATTTCCTTGTCGGCACAGTTCAGTTGGATGGCTAAGCGTTATGTGATGAATAATGATCGCTTTTTCGAAGAAAGCAATGGAATATATAGTACTTACAATCAGTCTAAGCGACTATTGTATAATCGTTGGAAAAAGCCTGGTGATATTACGGATATTCCTCGCTATGATGTACCAGCACAACTTGATGATCGTTTTCTTGAAAACACTTCATTTCTTCGTTTGAAAAATTTGACAGTGGCTTATTCACTTCCGCAGTCGTTGCTGAAGAAAAGTAATTTTTTCGCAGCAGCACGTGTCTACTTACAAGGACAGAATTTGCTGACTTGGACTGGTTTTACAGGACTTGACCCGGAAGTTGCAACTAATGTTTATAGAGCTCAATATCCGGCTTCACGTCAATTTACTTTAGGTGTTGAAGTTTCATTCTAAATAGTATACTAAAGAAAGATGATTAAGAAATTTAAATTATATATCCTGTTGGTTGCCGTGGCATTTTCCACCGTTTCTTGTTTGGATAAAATGCCTGATGACTCAATTCCTTTTGATGAGTCTATCCGGACGGTAGATGATGTGAATCTGGCAGTGATAGGTATCTATGATACATTCAAAAGTAGTGCCTTATACTCTGGAAATCTTACGTTGTTGCCTGATCTACAGACTGATTTTGTGTATGGGGTAAATGGAAATACGAATACTTACGGAGATATCTGGCGGTGGAAAGATATCCTTGCTACCAATACAAGTATTGAGGCGGTTTATGCCGCATTATATAATGTTATCAATCGTTGTAATTTTCTGCTCGATCGTGTAGACAGAGTCAGAAGAAATACTACTGATGATGACGACTTGGATCAGATTGACCAATGTTGTGGTGAAACTTATTTTGCCCGTGCACTTGCTTACTCGGAATTGGTAAAACTCTTTTGTAAGGCATATGAGAGTGATGAGGACGCAGCCAATCAGTTGGGAGTTATCTTGACCAAACATTATTTGGGAGATGAAGAAATGAGGCGTGCTTCATTGAAAGATTCTTATCAGTTTATTCTTGAAGATCTTGATCGTGCTGCTGAGTTGTTGGCGTTGGACAAGAACTACAATCCGTCTACTGATGGTGCATTGTTTAATAGTGCTATCTATTTCAATGAATACACTGTTTACGCTCTGCGTGCACGTGTAGCTCTCTATATGAGAAAGTGGGATGAAGCTATTAAGTACTCTAGTAAAGTAATAGACAGTGATTATTTTCTTTTGTCCAGTTGTACAAAAAATATTTCTAGTGGTGTCAGCTATTATAAGTATATGTGGACTAACGATCTTGCTACTGAAGTCATTTTTAAAGTTGGTTTCACTGTCAATTCTTATGGTGGTGCTTTAGGGCAGATCTTCTTTAATTATGACTACAGCACTTTCCGTCCCGATTATGTACCAGCAGCTTGGGTTATTAATTCGTATGATAATAATGACTTACGTGTGTCCACTTTCTTTCAGACATACACTACCGGTTATAGTCATGGTCTTTCCTGGCCTTTGCTGATAAAGTATTTTGGTAATGAAACATTCTATGACACTAAAATTCTTCATGTTTCTATGCCGAAAGTGCTTCGTCTATCAGAACAGTATTTAATACGTGCTGAAGCTTATGTACAACAGGCGCAACCTGATTATGGTCGTGCCGGAAAAGATATTACTGCTTTACGTACGGCACGGTATTCAACTTATGGTGGCTCCACATCTCTGACGGCTTCCAATGCGATGGATGTCATCGAGGCTGAACGCGTAAAAGAACTCTATATGGAGGGTTTTCGTCTTCACGATTTAAAACGTTGGCATAAGGGATTCGAGCGTAAGCCACAAGACCAGTCATTGGCAAACGGTAGTAGCTTGAAAGTAGAGGCTGACGATCCTTTGTTTGTATGGCCTATACCGCAGCACGAATTGGACGCTCCGGGTTCGCAAATCCAACCCAATGAAAGTAATAAATAAGATTAAAAGCATACGATAATGAAGAAATTATTAATAGGATGTATGGCAGCCATTGCTGCTCTGATAGCTCTTTCCGGATGCGATCAGGACAAGGTGTTATACAACGGGTCCAGTTATCTTATGTTTTCTGACACGCTTTATACTTATGCCGTGCAAGAAACGAATGAGATATTTAAAGTTCCTGTCTCTGCTACTAAATCCGTTGACTACGACCGTACTTTTGCTGTTGAGGTAATAGACCGGGAAAGTAACGCTGTTGAAGGTAAACATTACAAGATTTTATCGAATACCGTTACCATCAAAGCTGGTGAAATGAGTACTAATGTAGAAGTACAAGGTATTTATAAGAATATAGGCATTACTGATTCGCTGGGTTTTGCTTTGCAGCTTGTGATTCCCGAAACCGAACAGTGGAGTATGTATGGAAGTGAGACAAAAGTGGTGATGCAGAAAGTTTGTCCATTTGATATCAAAAACTTTACCGGATTTTGCAAAGTCACTTCTACTTATTTGTCTTCGGACTACTATCCGAAGAAAGTGGACTTGCGTTTGATTACTTCTGATATTGTAGAAGGCAAAGAAAATACGATTGCTATACATGGCCTGTACTTTGACGGTTATGATACGGAAATCAGTTTTAATCGGGATGATGTTTTGGAACCATTGGTTGAAATGGAGAAAGATCAAGTTTGCGCTACAACGGGAGAGGCTTTCAATACGATTCATGGTGATGGTAAGCTACGGATTAGTCAGCCTACTGCTTATACTTCTTTCTATAGTACTAACGAGAATTTTGTCTTCCAATATGCTACGCTAAGTGTGAACAATAAGGACGGTTCATTATATGGTGTAGTGGGCACATTCATTAATATTATTGAATGGATAAGCAAAGCGGAAGCAGAAAAATTAAAAGAACAAGGATATTAAAAAAATAAGTAATATAAATAGATATGAAAAAGTTTAGTTTAAAACCACTGGGAGATTCCGGCATGAAGGTATTATGCAAGAGTTGCTTCTTTATTGGCTTGCTCATGACTTTTAGCCTGACGGCATGTTCGGATGACGATGATGATACGGTAGCTCCGGTATTCCCTGAAAAGCAGAATATCGTCTGTAATGCCGGTGAGAAAAAAGAATTCACTTTTACAGCTAATACTAACTGGAGTTTGGCATCTTCTGCTATTTGGTGTAAGTTTCAAACCAATGATACAGAAGAATATATTGTATCTGGAACTGCCGGAACACAAACGGTAACAATTATAGCTACTGATGACAATCAGAAAGTGGATAACATAAGCGTGGCCAAATTGGAGTTAACAATGGGGGCTCAGACAATTGTAATTGGAGAAGTGACTCGTTCGGCTGTGGGATATGAACTGAAAATATATGATGAGGAAGGTAATGAGATTCAAGAACTTAATGTGGGATATCAAACTTATGCTTCATTTAAAGTAAAAGCTAACTTCCGTTTTGCTGCCACTAATTTACCGGGATGGGTCGATCTGGAAGGAAATGCACTTGTGGGGGCAGTTGATCAAGAAATAAAGGGCGGTCTAAAAATTATAGAAGATGAGAACCGAGAAAAGTATCCAGTTAAGGCTAGTGAGCAAAATGTAATTACATTTTCAGATGAAAGTGGAAAAGCGTTCTATTCTTTTCCTGTTTTTTATAATGGTATGACTCCTGAAAAAATTGATATCCAAACTCCAACAAGTTATGCGACTAATTGGATTGTATCAATGGACGGAAAGACGTTTACTCAAAAAAGTACAGGAGGTAGTACAGGTGATGCAACTATTCAAAAAAGAATGCCGTTTACCATCAAAACTTTGAATGACGATTATGTGCTTGTTTATATGGAAGGATGGGAAGATATGGGAGGTAATAAAAATATTTCGGAAATAGATGCCTCTATGTTATGGATGCAATGTGATGGTGAGAAAGGTAAGATAAATCTTATGATTGATGAATATAGTCCTAATACATCTTGGGGAGAACCTGAGTCTAGAACTGGCTATGTTCTTGCATTCTCACGTGCTGAATATGAAGATATCAAAGATAATTTGGAAGAAACTATCGTTGAAAATGGAGAAATAGCCTACAAATATGAACAGAGAAATCTTTTAATTGCTTTTATACAGAAAGAAGTGAAAGAAGAGACTGAAGATAAAAGTTTTAAAATAAAAAAAGGCGGATGGGAAGATGTTACACCTAGTAAAACGACCGACCAGTCTATTCTGGAATTACTCAAAGGAAACTATTACATTGATGATGTTTATTCAATATCTGCTAATGCAGGGGAATATTTCTCGATTTATCCACTATTATCAGAAAGCGAATGGAGTGGTACAGCCTATGTCATTAATACTAGAGATGAAAATGTAACTGTAAATACAGAAGTGTCAATGGATGGGGACGGAATGTATTTTGGAATCACATTGCCTAATTCTTTTGAGGAAGATTTAATTGTTGTTTTTAAAGGCACTGATATGCTCTTTAAGAAAGCTTTGGTGATTACTCCTGCCTATTAATTAATTTAGATAGTCAAGTAAATGAATTTACATAAATTATATTCAATATTCTTCCTACCTCTTATTGTCAGTTTACTGACAATAGTGGTAGCGACAGGATGTTCCGATGATGATGAGGCACTGCAAAGTCAATATGGCTATGTGCAGTTTAAACTCTACAAGAGTACCTCTTTTGATAAAGGGACAGTTACCCGTAGTGTGACAGATAAACTGGAATCATTGTCCAGTGCACAGAAGATAATGGTTGTGATGACGCATAACGGTACAACCGTTTCACAGACTTTGCCTTTGAACGCATACAATGCGAACAATGCGGAATATGGTCTGCGTAGTGATAAATTGCAGTTACTGGCCGGTACTTATAAGATTATCGGTTATTATCTGTATGACAAACTCGACAAAGTTTTACTAGCCGGACCTGCTGGAGAAGATAATGAATTTACTGTTGTCAGTGGCGGGCTTCAAGAACAAACGCTGACTGTAGATGCCGTATCACGTGGAACTGTTACTTTTAAATTGACCAAAGAAGGACTAAGTACACGTGCTGCCGGTGAATATCTGTTCAGCAATATTCGTTTTATTGACGTTACAGTGATGAATACTTTCACTCGTGTAACTACGGGACTCAAGGGCATGAAAGTCACTTACGAAGAAGATTCTAAAGAAAATCAGAATCCTGATAATGTCAATGATAAGTATATGGATATAGGTGTGGCAACATGTGACTCTGCTGTATGGCTTCCTGCCGGTACTTATCAGGTAGTGGCATATACTACTTATTCACAGAGTGGTAGCACAAAACCGGAATTGGAAACGCAGTCTGTAAGAGGAGAACCCTTTATCGTAGAAGATAATAAATTGACCGAAGATGCCAATGTTCCTATTCAATTGAAAGAAACCGCAGAGTATATAAAAGACTATAAGGCTTTGAAAGCTATCTGGGAAGCATTAGATGGCAAGAATTGGAAATACAATAGTGGTATAGTGGATAACACTGTTCACCCTTCGAACTGGAACTTTAACAAAGAATTAGACATGTGGGGAGACCAGCCAGGTGTTGACTTGGATGCTAATGGACGTGTTACAGGACTTTCACTTGCAGGATTTGGTGCCAAAGGTAGAGTGCCTGATGCGATTGGGCAACTGACAGAATTGAAAACACTTGCCTTCGGTACTCATGGTGAGACGTTGAGTGGAAGACTATTCGGTGAAGATAAGTTGGCTCCGGATATGACTGAAGAACAGAAGCAGAGAATACGTATGCATTACAAAAGAATGTTCCTTGATTACGATCCTCGTCTGAACATGTCAGAGCTACTTCAAGATGGCATAAATCGCCATCCGAAATTGCAACCGATAAAGAAAGATAACCGTATAACATTGAAGGATACACAAATTGGTGGCCTTACTAATCGTATCACATTTATTTCAAAGGCTGTTCAACGATTGACTAAGTTACAGAACCTTTATTTGGCTAATTCGCCTATTACTTACGATAATATTGCGACCGATTGGGAAGATGCTACTTCAGAATATGCTAAACAGTATGCAGATGAAGAGTTGAGTTGGAGCAATCTGAAAGATCTGACAGATGTAGAGTTGTATAATTGTCCGAAGTTGACACAGATTCCTGAATTTGTATATGATTTGCCGGAGCTGCAATTATTGAATGTTGCTTGTAATAAGGGGATTAGTGCTGATCAATTGACTGCTGACTGGAAGAGATTAGCTGATGATGAGGATACAGGCCCTAAGGTTCAGATTCTTTATTTAGGCTATAATAATCTGGAAAAATTCCCGGAATCTGAGTCTTTACGAAAGATGGTAAAACTTGGTTTGCTTGATTGTGTGCATAATAATGTAAATCACCTGGAAGCTTTCGGCACAGATGTTAAATTGTCTGACTTAATGTTGAGTTATAATCAGATTGAGGAGATTCCGGATGAGTTTTGTGCATTTACAGATCAGGTTGAAGGCTTAGGCTTTTCTCATAATAAGTTGAAATATATTCCGAATATTTTCAATGCGAATTCGGTATATGTTATGGGATCTGTAGATTTCTCATATAATGAAATAGGTTCGGAAGGTAGTAACATAAAATGCTCGATGGACCAATATAAAGGAATTAATGCCAGTACGGTAACTTTGTCATACAATAAAATAAAGAAGTTCCCTACAGAATTGTTTGCGTCTGGTTCTCCTATTTCAACTATTGACTTGAGTAACAACCTAATGACATCGATTCCGGAAAACTCGCTTAAACCGAAAAATGGAAACTATAAGAATACGTATCTGCTGACTATTATCGACTTACGGTTCAATAAATTGACAAGTCTGTCCGATGATTTCCGGGCAACGACTTTGCCTTATTTAAGTAATATGGACGTTAGTTACAATTGCTTCTCCAAGTTCCCGACACAACCGTTGAATAGTAGTCAATTGAAAGCTTTTGGGATTCGTCACCAACGTGATGCGGAAGGAAATCGTATTTTGCGTGAATGGCCGACAGGCATTACTACTTGTCCGAGTTTGATCCAGTTACAAATAGGCTCGAATGACATCCGTAAAGTAGATGAAAAGTTGACACCGCAACTTTATATATTGGATATCGGAGATAATCCGAATATATCTATTGACGTGACTAGCGTATGTCCTTATATTGAGGCAGGCATGTATGTGCTGATCTATGACACTACGCAGGATATTCGTGGTTGTGATGCTTTGGGTATTGAACGATAATTATAAAAGATTCTATTAATGAAATATATTATAAAAATAACATTAGGACTGGTGCTTTGTGCGGGGTTTGTAACCTCGTGCAAAGATGACGATGAACCGGGAATCGATGGTATTACGGTAGATAAAGAAGAAATTACTATTGGTGCCGAAGGAGGAACGGAGAAGATTGCTGTTTCGTCCAATACTCAATGGGTGACACGTGCATCGGAGCCTTGGATTGCCATTTCTCCGGCAAATGGTATCGGTTCAGCGGTATGTGATCTTGCTATAGATTCTACCCTGATGAATACAGCACGTACTGCGCAGATACGTTTTTCTGCAGATGGACGGGAATCCAAATTGGTCACGGTTACACAGTTCGGTTTTGGCAAGCAAATCTTGGTGAGGGAACCGGAGGTGAAAATCCTTAGTTCAGATACTTATAATAAGCGTCATTTCGAGGCCATTATCTCTACTAATATTGCATTCAAAATCGGCAGTGTGGATTATTTTTTTGCTGAAGAAGCGAACATGAGTGATGAGGAAAAAGAGGAGGTAAAGGGTGAGCGTAGTGATTGGTTGACATTGCCGAAAGATAAAGATTTGGAGATGGACTTCGATAGGGGAGCACGCCCACGTACTATAAAAGTGGATTTTCGTTGGGGGATGAACGTAGCTCCTTATACCCGTGTGGCAAAAATAAATTTGGTTCCAGTTAATTCTGAAGACAAACTGGTAGATGATAATGGCAATAAAATAGATGCGGTAGTGTTGACTGTAACGCAAGAAAAGGCTATGAAAATTGAAGATAATCGTGCGGGGGACTCATTGGCAATTATCACTATCAATAGCAAACTTCAGTCTATGATGTCTTTTGATACTAGTGAAAGCATGCTGAACTGGGATTTTGTGACGCTTTGGGAATCAACAGATAAAGAAATAAAGAGTGGTGAGCTTCCTGCTGAAGCTATTGGACGTGTACGTTCTGTTAGTTACGCTATGATTGATTTGCAGGATGGTGAATCATTGCCAAGAGAAATTCGTCATTTGAAATATCTGGAGTCATTCTCGGTTCAGAGTAATGGTAATAGGCAGCTACGTACTATTTCTTTGGGAGAGGAAATCTGTGGATTAGAATACTTGAAAAATCTAACGATATTCTCTGTAGGTATAAATACCCTTCCGGAGAGCTTTATTAAATTAGGCAAGAAGTTGGAAAATCTGGATCTGACAAGTAACAACTTCCCGACGTTATCGGTGGTTACAAATATTGTGAACGAAGATAATTTCCCGAATCTGAGATACTTATCATTAACCGGATGTCGTGCTACGGAAACATTGAGAGATTTGAGTTTGGTTGATGGAAACAATCAATATAACGGTAGAAATATTGGTTTGCATGTGGACATTTCTCAAGGTCAAGAACAAAGGACAGCATTCTTGAAATTGCTGACATGGGATAAATTGATTTCGTTGGAATTGGCTTATAATTTCATTGAAGGAGAACTTCCAACGGATGCAGAGGTTACAGCTGCATTGATGGCTGCAGGAAAACCTGTATCTTATCAGAATGATGATTTCTTTAGTGAAGAAGAATTAGCTGCTACTCCGTCTGTTTTCCTTGATAAGATATCAAGTGATACTTGCCAATGGTTGTTAACGACTGACAATCCGGTTACATATCTGGAGCAATCTCCAGTGAGAGGACAGGATATTCCACGTGTATTACCATTTGCCCGTGAAGTTCGTCTTAATCTGAACTTCCTGACTGGTGAAATACCGAACTGGATTTTATTCCATCCTTATTTTGCATATTGGAATCCGATAAGTTTGGTTTTTAATCAGCAAGAAGGGGGTAAAAATACAGCAGGAAAGACAGTTGGATTTAATAATGTAGACCTCGTGAACTATGATTATTCTTATTATTATGGAAAGAAAGATCCGGGTACAGATCAAAAAGTCGACGGTGTGGCCTATCCATTGTATTACAGAAAATTTGTATTATCGGAGACTACAAATTAAGATAGCGTGAAACGAATATCATTAACAAGAATAATTTTAAAAAGGAACAATGAAGAAAAAATTCTTATATACAGCACTGTTTGCCTTGATGCTGGCTGCGTGTTCGGAACAAGAACTTACTGAACAACCGTCTACCCCTATAGGGGGGACGGAGGTTCAGCTTCCGACTGATGTCACTTCCGGTGAATTGCTGATTAAATTCGATCCTGCAATGAGCGAAATCCTCGACCGGACTCTCAAAGTTGCAACCAGAAGTGGTGGAGCTATGACTCGTTCCGGGATTCCATCTACTGATGAGGTACTGGATATTCTGGGAACATATCATTTTGAACGTATATTTCCGGTAGATGCAAAGAATGAGGAGCGCACTCGTGCTGCCGGTCTGCATTTGTGGTATCGTGTAAAGTTTGATGAAAACACAGATTTACGGGAGGCTGCTAATCGTCTTGGTAAACTGGGTGAAATATCAAAAGTACAGGGGAATGGGCACATTCAACGTGCTTATAAAAAACAAAATTACCGGAGCTATATTAGCGAGAGTGCTTTACAACAGAAAGTAGCTTCGCGTGTTGTAATGGCAGGAAATTCTTTTTCAGATCCGGGGCTTGCTACTCAATGGCATTATGCCAATAGTGGAAGTAATCTTTTTGATTATCAAAATGAATTGGGAAACGGTTCGGAAATAGGATGTGATGTCGGTTGTATGGAGGCTTGGAAAAAGTGTACAGGCGATCCGTCTATTATTGTTGCTGTGCTGGATGAAGGTGTCATGAATACTCATCCAGACTTGGCAGGTAATATTTGGGTGAATGAAGGAGAAGAACTTTATGCCGATACTGATGCTGATGGTAACGGATATAAGGATGATAAGTACGGCTATAATTTCGTAAGTAATACAGGAATTATTTCATGGACGGAAGCAAGTGATACGGGACATGGAACACACGTTGCCGGAACTATTGCCGCTATGAATGGTAACGGTATAGGTGTTTGTGGAATAGCCGGTGGTGATGGTTCTGAAAACTCTGGTGTGAAGCTGATGTCATGTCAGGTGTTTTCAGGTGATGCAGGGGTTACGTTGGATGCTGAGGCTAGAGCCATCAAGTATGCGGCTGATAATGGTGCTGTAATTCTACAATGTAGCTGGGGGTACAATTCTTCCCTGGCTAGTATAATTGAAGGATATACTCCTGGCCCGGGGTCAGAAGAAGAGTGGGAGAGTCTTTATCCGTTGGAAAAAGAAGCATTGGACTATTTTATTAATAATGCCGGTTCTCCCAATGGGGTAATTGACGGAGGGCTGGTTATTTTTGCTTCTGGCAACGAATATGCAGGAATGCCTGCCTTTCCAGGTGCTTATTCCAAATGTGTATCGGTAAGTGCGGTAGCAGCCGATTTTACTCCGGCTTCTTATACCGATTATGGGAAAGAAGTGACTATTTCTGCTCCCGGTGGCGATACGGAATATTATAATCCGGTAGGAAAAGATGATCCGGAAAGCTGGACAGATGGTATATATTCCGGTTCAATTCTTTCTACGTGGATACAAAACGGTACTGCTGCTTATGGATTTATGGATGGTACGTCCATGGCTTGTCCACATGTGTCAGGAGTTGCGGCATTGGGATTGTCGTATGCTGTTAAACAACGCCGTCACTTTAAAGCAAGTGAATTTATTGAACTGTTGAAGGCATCTACAAAATCGCTGGATAGCTGGTATGGTAATGGTAAAGTGAAAACGTATTATCGTAATCATCTGTCTGCCGGAGCTTCTCCCACAAGAGTGGAGTTGTCGAAATACATAGGTAAAATGGGGGCCGGACTGGTTGATGCCGGAATGTTACTGAATAATATAGAAGGCAGTGGATCAGACATGGTAGTGCCGAATATATATGTGGCAGAAAGTGCAACATCGACTCTCGATCTTGCCTACTACTTTGTAAATGGTGAAACATTAACCTATACTTGTACATCAAGTGATCCTGCTATTGCTACAGTAACTGTAAGCGGTACGCTGATGAAGGTGTCCGGTGTAAAAACTGGTGCGGCTCGTATTGTAGTGAAGGTAAGCAACGGAAGCGAACAGACCATAACCGTCACTGTTCGTAAGAAGGCCAATGATAACGGTTGGATGTAACTTTGATATTCGATGAAACCAATTACTTGGATACGGTTGTTTTTATTCTGTGTGGTCGTCGGATCATTCCGGGTGGTTGAAGCCCGGGATGTCCGTTCCATGCTACAGGAGAAAACTGATACGCTGATAAATCCGCCGTTGATGAAGCAGGGGGAACAAATCCTGCGTTTTGACAAGACTGTGCTGAATATTGGGACAATGACTGAGGATGATGCTCCAAAGATTTATCATTTCACATATACTAACGTAAGTGATAAAACGATCAATCTGACTCATGTAAGAACAACCTGTGGATGTACAGTGGCAGATGTTCACACCGGAGAAATACTTCCTGGTGAATCGGGCGTTATTGCACTGACTTACAATCCGAAAAACCATCCCGGGACGATAGATACGAATGCTTTCGTTTATTTGTCTCTTTCGGACAAAATGCCTGTGGCACGCCTCACTTTGACAGGTAATGTGTTGCCCGGAGCGGATGAATGGGGACGTTATCCCTACGTGATGGGGAAACTGAGGCTGAAGCAGAACCGGATTGAATTTAGGGAGATAGCGTTTGGAAAACATGCTTCGGAACGAGTCCTGTGTGGTAACAGCGGAGATCAATCATTGCATTTGACGGCCCTCGGCCTTCCTGCATTTGCTGCTTTTCGCACGGAACCGGAAGTTATCAGCCCGGGTAGTGAAGCTGACATAGTGGTCACGATAGATACCTCTTTGATTCCTGCAGAAAAGGTTGGTTCGTTTACCTTTCCTATTATAATAGAAGGAGTGGATGGTCAACAGACTGACCGAACATTGAATATTAAAGTAAACTATATTAAGTAATGATAAAAATAAAAAGAAGACATGAAGAATATTCTTAATTTAATGGCTCTATTCGCATTCGTGCTTTGTTGTGTGTCTTGTGATGACGATGAGAAGGCAGAGATTCCTACATTACCGGTCACTGCTGCCAACTTGAATGGAACTTGGCAACTTGCTGAATGGAATGGACAGCCTATGACAGAAGGTACATATTGCTATATAACGTTTAATCGTAGGGAGCTAACCTTTGAGATGTACCAAAAGTTCGATAGCATGTATGCACGCTATATTACTGGTAGTTTCAGTCTTGAAAATGATCCTTATTTGGGATATGTTATCAGTGGAGAATATGATTTTGGTAATGGGGACTGGAATCACGATTATATTGTCACCGATTTGTTGGAATCCGGTTCTATGATTTGGACTGCAAAAGACGATGACAACGATGTGAGTAAATATGCTCGTTGTGAGAAAGTTCCTGAATCAATAATAGAAGAAGCTAAGGCAGATAAAGATTAAGGTGGAAGCAGGAATATATTAATGTATAAAGGTCATCTTTCGAAAGATGGCCTTTATTGTTTGAATGAATTTTGTAATATATATCTGCAAAAAAGTATTGAATTTATTTGGAAATGATATTGGGACTTTCTATATTTGCATCGGATTTATAATTGTAATGAATACAACTTTGAAAAAGAAGGAGAACTTATGAAACCATATGAACGATTGTTAGAGCATAATATAAAGCCTTCTATGCAGCGCATAGCGATTATGGAATATTTAATGAATCATCCGATTCATCCATCGGCTGATGATATCTATACAGCGTTATCTCCTTCCATGCCGACGCTTTCGAAGACAACGGTTTACAATACTTTGAAATTGTTTTCGGAACAGGGGGCTGCTCTGATGCTTACGATTGACGAGAAAAATACAAATTTTGATGCAGATACTTCTGTTCATTCTCATTTTCTATGCAGACGTTGCGGACATATTTACGACTTAAAATGTCCGGAGGCGGTGAAGAAAGTTGAAAGTTTGGAAATGGATGGTCATCAAGTAACGGAAGTTCATTATTATTATAAAGGTATATGTAAGAATTGCTTGAGAAAAGATAAAGAAACACGTATTGACTAATTAATTTAAAATTGAGAAGAAAATGAAAAAATTTAGATGTACTGTATGCGGTTACGTTTATGAAGGTGACGCAGCTCCTGAGAAGTGTCCATTGTGTAAAGCTCCTGCAAGCAAGTTCGTAGAAGTTGTTGAAGTAGAAGGTGGTGCATTGTCTTTTGCTGACGAACACGTTATCGGTGTTGCAAAAGGTTGTGACGAAGAAATGATCAAGGATCTGAACAATCACTTCATGGGTGAATGTACTGAAGTAGGTATGTATTTGGCTATGAGCCGTCAGGCAGACCGCGAAGGTTATCCTGAAGTTGCTGAAGCTTTTAAACGTTATGCTTGGGAAGAAGCAGAACACGCAGCTAAATTTGCAGAATTGCTGGGTGACTGTGTTTGGGATACAAAAACTAACCTGCAAAAACGTAAAGATGCTGAGCAAGGTGCATGTGAAGATAAGAAACGTATCGCAACTCGTGCTAAGGCTTTGAATCTGGATGCTATCCACGATACTGTACACGAAATGTGCAAGGACGAAGCTCGTCACGGTAAAGGTTTTGAAGGACTTTACAACCGTTATTTCGGAGATAAGAAATAATAAAGCCTTATAAATAACTTTTAAAAGGTCTGTATTCTAAAGTGAATGCAGACCTTTTTTGTTTATATTTGCCTATCAACATTTAAATACCACAGTTATGAGAAAAGTACAACTATTTTTAATTTGTCTAGTATTGTCGGCTACTGCTTTTGCTGCTGATAAAGTAATTAAATTGCCAAAGCCGAATTTGAATCGTGCAGGTACTGTCATGAAGGCATTGTCCGAACGTCACTCCGCTCGGGAATATGCTTCGAAGGCATTGAGTCTTGCTGACTTGTCGGATTTGTTATGGGCTGCTAACGGCATCAATCGTCCGGACTCAGGAAAGCGGACTGCCCCGTCAGCTATGAATAAGCAGGATGTGGATGTATATGTGATCTTGCAGGAAGGTAGCTATCTGTATGACGCAAAGAATCATCAGCTGAATTTGGTTGCTGAAGGTGATCATCGTGGAGCAGTGGCAGGAGGGCAGGCTTTTGTGAAAGTGGCTCCGGTATCTTTGGTATTAATTAGTGATGTTTCTCGTTTGGGTGATGCCCGGAAAGCACAGACTCAATTGATGGGAGCTGTAGATGCAGGCATTGTTTCGCAGAATATTTCTATATTTTGTTCAGCTGCTAAATTGGCTACCGTTCCGCGTGCATCAATGGATGCTGCTCAATTGAAGAAAGTTTTGAAACTGAAAGAGAGTCAGATTCCTTTGATGAATCACCCCGTAGGATACTATAAATGACACTTATCTGGTATCTAAAAATAGTGACGCTATCCCGACCGGATAGCGTCACCATCTTTTTTCTTTATTTCAGTAGAAATTCATCGATCGCTTTCTTATAAGTCGCTTTGTCTGCGGCTCCTCGGAAAAGCTGTGGATCTCCTTTCATAGGAATGAATACAAACAAAGGAATACTTGTTGCGTTAAACAGGGCAGCTAATTCTTTCTGTTTATCTACATTTACTTTGTAGATTGTGATCTTCCCTGCATATTCCTTTGCCAATTCTTTCATGATCGGGGCTGTTTGACGACAGGGACCACACCAATCAGCATATAAATCTATAATGGCGGGTTTATCACCTTTGTATTTCCATTCTTTGGATTTCTCATAATCGAAGACGTCTTTCAGAAACATTTCCTTGTTCATGACGACAACTTCACCGTTACCTGTTACTTCTTGTTTGCCTTGATTGGTATCTGGTTTGTCATTGAAAGCGTATACGATAACGCTCAACATGACAAAAGCTACCATTGCTAATACTTTCTTCATTCGCTGTTTTCTTTTTTATGCATAATTTTGTTCGATGACTCCTTTTAATTCGCTGCTGTGAATAACTCCGGAATGTCTCCACACGGGTTCTCCATTTTTGAACAAAATAAAAGTCGGAACTGCCTGTATACGATATTTAGTGGCCAAATCCTCATGTTGGTCAACGTCTATCTTTACTATACGGGCTTTATCACCTACCATTGTTTTCAGTTCTTCTAAAACTGGTTTCATCGCTTTACAGGGGCCACACCATTCTGCAAAAAAATCAACTAAAACTGGTACCGGTGACTGTATTAAATCTTCAAACTTTTCCATAATCTTTCCTTTCTTAAATTTAAATATCAGTCTTTGAAGACTGCAAATATAATTTCTATTTTAATAATATAACGTGAAAATGCGGTTTTTGTTCATAAAATAGTAATTGCAGAGTCATCTTAATGTAATCTGGAAAAAGGAACTTTGCGTAACAAAAAACAAATGAATAAGAAATAAACTAATAACAATAGCCTCATGAAATTTTTATTTATTGTACAAGGTGAAGGTAGGGGACATTTGACGCAAGCTATCACTCTTGAAGAAATGTTGTTGCGCAATGGACATGAAGTGGTGGAGGTATTAGTTGGCAAGAGTTCATCACGTACGCTGCCCGGATTCTTCAACCGGAACATTCATGCACCGGTCAAACGCTTTATCAGTCCGAATTTTCAGCCTACAGCAGATAACAAACGGGCTGATCTAAAGAAAAGTTTTGCTTATAATTTACTACGTTTTCCGGAATATTTTCGTAGTATGTGCTATATTAATCAGCGGATTAAGGAGACGGGGGCGGAAGTAGTGATCAACTTCTACGAGCTTCTGACGGGACTTACCTATGCACTCTTTCGTCCCTCCATTCCGTATGTTTGCATTGGACATCAATACTTGTTTTTACATCAGGATTTTGACTTCCCGGATAAAAGTTCCATTCAATTATGGATGCTGCGTTTCTTTACCAGGATGACAGCTTTGAGATCCTCGAAGAAACTGGCTCTCTCTTTCAAAGAAATGGACCAGGATGATGAACAACATATTGTAGCGGTTCCTCCCTTGATTCGTCAGGAAGTGACGGCAATCCAGGCAGAAGAAGGAAACTACATCCATGGATATATGGTGAATGCTGGTTTTTCCGATAGTGTGGAGCAGTTTCATGCAATGTATCCGGAAGTACCTTTGAAGTTTTTCTGGGATAAGGCGGATGCGGAGGAGGTGACCCGGATTGATGAAACGCTGAGTTATCATCAGATAGATGATCTGAAATTTCTAAATGGGATGGCCGGGTGCCGTGCTTATGCCACTACTGCCGGATTTGAATCAATTTGTGAAGCGATGTATCTGGGTAAACCTGTACTAATGGTTCCAGCACATATCGAACAGGATTGCAACGCATATGACGCAATGAAAGCAGGAGCAGGTATAGTCAGTGATTCTTTCAATTTGAAATCTCTGCTTCGTTTTGCCGGTTCGTACTCTCCGAATCGTAATTTTGTTCGTTGGGTACGTAGTAGTGAACGTCGCATTATTATCGAACTGGAAAAACTTGCTGCATCACAATCAGCAGTAAATTCAATACCAACATTTACTAATTATTTACCGATATGAAATTGAATAAGACAGATTATGTGCTTGAACGTGCGTCAGACGGCGGTTACTATGCCTGGTTGACTGTAAACATGCAATGCAATGCTTATGGAGAATCTCCTGAAGAGGCTGTACTGAATTTGCAGGAAACAATGAATGAAATGATTGATGAGATGTATATGGTGGAAGAGTTTATTTAATGAAGAACTAAAAATGAAGAATGAAGAATCAGCTGCGCTATGCTGCTTGAAATTTCTTCATTCTTCATTTTTAGTTCTTCATTTATTCAATGCTCAGTTCATCAATAATGTGAGAAGCTCCTGCATATTTATCGATGATAAATAAGATATAGCGGATATCTACACAGGCTGCGCGCTGCGATGAAGGGCGGAAAGCTATGTCACCGGTCAGACCTTCATAATTGCGGTCGAAAGCAGTTCCTACCAGTTGTCCTTTGCCATTGAATACAGGGCTACCGGAATTTCCTCCTGTGTTATCGGTATTGACGATAAAGCATACGGGCATTTCACCATCTTTACCATAGCGTCCATAATCTTTGGCTTTATAGAGTTCCTTCAACTTCTGGGGGACTACAAATTCCCAATTTCCCGGATCTTCTTTCTCCATCACTCCTTTGAGGGTAGTATGTGCGTCATAAATTACTCCATCAGCAGGTTCGTATGATAGTACCTGCCCGTAAGTGAGCCGTAAGGTTGAATTCGCATCCGGATAGATCGGTGTTCCTTTTTCCTGTCTCATATCCATCATTCCTTTTACCCATACTTTATGAGCTGCGTCATAATTTTGATTGGCTTCTTTCATGGCAATTGCTGTTTTCAAAATTCCGTCCGTTATGGAATATTTGAATAATATCATCCAATCATGTCCGATCTTATACAAGCTTGGCTTTTTGATAAACTTATCAAAGTTTTTGGGATTACCAAAGATTGAATACTCGAAACAAGCATCTACAAAAGCATCAATGTTTCCTTTGAAACGTGAATTTATAATCTCGAAGATATTGATTCGTTGTTCCGCCGGAATATAGTTGGCATACGTTTGTAGCATAGCTTTGGCAACCATTCGTTCTACTTCCGGAAAAGGGACTGATGCGAAGTATTTTTCACCGGCTTGTTTCAGATTTTGAGTAGCAACTTTTATTTGTTCTTTGTCTTTTGACTTGAGAGCAGTGACCATCTCTGTAGTAGAGGGAAGACGCATAAAATCAAGTGCTGTGACAAGTGCTTCATTTAAGGCTTGCTGATGATACAGTGCATCACGGCGATGAGCTACGATAGAACGTATCTCGTCAAAGGCTTTCTGATAAGAATCATCGCCTTTTTCACGGCCACGAGCCAAAAGTTCTTCTTGTTGTTTACGTTTGGTATCCAACACTTTGAGACGTACCAATCCTTCGTTCATGCCAATCGCATTTTTCCAGTAGTTGGCTGAAGATGCATACTTACTTGCGTAATGAATCCGTATGGCGGGATTTTTAAGCATCTGTTCCATTAAGACTTTTTGACGGGCTCCACGTACATGTTGGCGCATGAAGTTAGTGGTCTGCATTCTTTCTTCGACTTCATCGGAAATCATGTATCTCCAGTTACGTCCCGGGAATCCCATGACAAAGGTGAAATCACCTTCTTGTACTCCGGCAATACTGATTTTCAAATGTTTCTTTACCTGCAAAGGAACATTGTCTTTTGAATATGCTGCAGGTTTTCCATTTTTATCTGCGTAGATACGGAAGAGCGAGAAGTCTCCAGTATGCCGGGGCCACATCCAGTTATCGGTGTCAGCTCCAAATTTACCGATAGAAGAGGGAGGAGCACCTACCATGCGAATATCGCTATATACGGTTTTTATAAACATATAATATTTATTTCCTCCGTAAAAGGCTTTGAGTTCCAGTTTTGTAGCAGGGGTGACTTCTATGTTTTCGTCTTTGGCAAATCGTTCTGCTACTTTATTCAGGTAGGTAGGCGACAGATAATTTGTTCCGTTCGGATCTTCATCCTTTTTCAGTTGATCATTTACATAGCTGGTCACGTCGAGGATACGATCTATGAAAGTAACGGTTAGACCCGGTGTGGGAAGTTCCGCGTCACGGTTCATCGCCCAGAATCCTTCTGTCAGATAATCATGCTCTACGTTACTGTGCTGCTGAATGGCTCCATAACCGCAATGATGGTTAGTGAGTACCAGACCTTCGGAAGAAATGACTTCTCCGGTGCATCCACCACCGAAGTGTACGACGGCATCTTTTAGAGAAATGCTATTGGCATTATATACTTCCTCAATAGGAATCTCAAGTCCGAGTTCCCGCATGGCAACTGCATTTTGCGCTTTCAGGTCAGTTAGCACCCACATGCCTTCGTCGGCGTGGATGCTAAGAGTTGCCAGTGAAAAAATAGCAAATATGATTTGTTTTCTCATTTATTCTACGATAGTCATTTCATTAATCAGATGGCCACAGTTTCCTAGTTTTTCAAGGATGAATAGAACATAGCGGATATCAAGATTGATACAGCGTTGTAAGTTATTGTCGAAATTGATGTCGCCACTCAATGATTCCCAGTTTCCGTCGAACGCGCAGCCGATCAGTTCTCCATTCTCGTTCAGTACAGGGCTACCGGAGTTGCCACCGGTAATATCATTGGTTGACAGGAAACAAACAGGCATATCACCATTGGGTAATGCATAACGACCGTAATCTTTCTTTTCGATTAATTCTTTCAATTTGGCCGGTACGACAAATTCACGGTCTTCAGGATTCTCTTTTTCAAGAATACCCTTTGTCGTTGTGTAATAGTTATAGTGTACCCCATCTTTTGGATCGTATGGTTTTACATTACCATAAGTCAGACGAATGGTGAAATTTGCGTCCGGATAAGAAGGGACAGGCAATTTCATTTCCCCTAAACCACGAATGTAGGTTTTGTGCAGCAAAGTAAGTTCTTTGTCGAGCTCTTTTAATTGACCGAGAAGATTGCTGTATTGATCATATTTCGATTGGGCGTATTGTAATGCAAGATCTTCATCAATCGCTTTTACTGTTGGCTTTTTGAGGAATTTCTCAAAGTTAGTCTGATTAGCAAAAATCGATTTATCGTACATGTCGTCTACAAACTTGTCGTAGTCTCCTTTATACTTCTGTTCAATCACTTTGTAGATAGCAGGTCGTTGGTCAGCCGGAATCATTTCGGCATAGAGAGGCAACAATACTTTGGCAACTTTACGGTCTACTTCGTGATCATAGTCTTTATTATGAATGTTTTTATAGCTTTCTTTCAGAGCCTCCAGACGAACTTTGATCAGAGAATCATTCTTTTCTTCCAATGCTTCCCGTGTTTTGGTCAACATTGTGCTTCCATATTCGATTGCACCGAAAAAGACTTCAGTCAGACAAGTCAGTTGATAATTAAGAGGAGCTGTCTGGGCAACCAGATCATCGATCTTTTTCACAACACCAGCATATTCGGCATTGTTTTGTGCTTTCGCAAATTCTGCAAATTTGGCTTCCTGTTCAGCTTTGGTACCTAAGACATTGTTGTCGATGATTGCTTTGTTCATTCCGATGGAATTTTTCCAGTAGTTGCTGGAACCTGCGTATTTGTTTGCATATTGAATACGGATTTTGTCGCTGGCGTTCATTACTTCTTTCAATACAGCCAGACGTGCACCACGAATACGAATACGTGGCTCATTTGTTGATTCCATACGTTCTTTTACTTCAGATACGGTCAGATAACGGCTGGTTCTTCCGGGGAATCCCATAATCATTGCGTAGTCTCCTTCTTTCAAACCTTTGATGGAGATTGCCAGATGCTTTTTAGTTTTCAGAGGAGTGTTGCTTGCATTGTATTCAGCCGGTTCCCCATTGGCATCTGCATAGATACGGAACATAGAGAAGTCCCCTGTATGGCGGGGCCACATCCAGTTATCGGTTTCACCACCAAACTTACCAACAGAAGAAGGAGGGGCGGCAACCATACGTACATCCGGATATATCTTCTTGTAGAACAAGTAGAATTTATTTCCTGCGTAGAAAGGAAGGGCTTGTGGTACAATGCCTTTTTTGTCTTTCAGGTCACTTTTTTCATATAATTCTTTTGCCAGACTTTCGAGAAAACCACCGGTGAATGACTGAGATTCTGTAATCTCTTTTGCAACGATTTTAGCATTCACAATATCTGTTATATCTTCGATACGTTCGATAAATGTGAATTTTAGTCCCGGAGTAGGAAGTTCCTGATCTCTGGAAGTTGCCCAGAACCCGTCTGTCAGATAATCGTGTTCCACGCTACTGTGCTGTTGGATAGAAGCATAGCCGCAATGGTGATTGGTCAGAATCAAGCCTTCCGGTGAGATGATTTCTCCGGTACATCCTCCTCCAAATATACCGACTGCATCTTTTAAAGAGACCCCATTGGGATTATATAAATCCTGAGCTTCCAGTTTCAATCCTTGTTTTTTCATCATATCGATGGAATGTTGCTGTTGCATTAGTTGCAATAACCACATACCTTCATCCGCTTTTGCGGAACATACAAGCAGCGCTGTCAGCGCTAATAAATAAAGTCTTAGTCTGTTCATTACTTTATGATAACAATTATAAATTATGATGTTAATATTATATTTTTAAACTTCCATCTTTCAAGGCTTTCATAATATTGGCAGGAGGCCGCTGGTTCATCAATTCATTTTTCATGAAGTCCATATATGGAGCTACGTGCTGAAAGTATTGATAATATCCTTTGCATAGATAGTTCAGACCGGTTTCTCCATCTGCTGTTCGGCTGAAACGGTTTTTCGGGCATTCTCCATTGCATGCAAATAGAAAATCGCATTCCTTGCATTGAGTCGGGAGCGATTGATATTTCATCGTTCCGAAATTATGCTGTCGTTCGCTGTGCATCATCTCCACCAGAGTCTGGCTGTAGATATTTCCTAATTTATATTCCGGGAATACAAAATGGTCACAAGAGTACACATCCCCGTTGAACTCCATGACTCCGGCATGTCCGCAATGTTTCGCCATCGTACATACACCCGGTTGTTCTCCCATCCAGTTTGCCAGTGTAGAGTCGAATATCTGTATGAAGTAATTGCCCACATCCTCTTTTACCCATTCATCAAAAATGGTACAGAGAAAGTTACCCCATTGCTCCGGGCTTACCGAAAAATCGGCTAATGCTCCTTCTTTATCTTCTGCCAGAGAGGCTAGATGACGTCCGTCCTGGTGTGAAACGATACGTTCGACGATAGGAGCGAATTGAATATAATGGCAATCTATTTCCTTGAAGAAATTATAAAAGTCTAATGGATAGTCGGCGTTAAAGTCGTTCACAACCGCCATTGCATTCCATTCTACTCCATGTTTTTTCAAAAGATTGATGCCTTGCATTACTTTGACGAAAGAAGGCTTTCCCATCTTATTTTTACGATACTCATCATGAAACTCCTGTGGCCCGTCAATGGAAACCCCTACCAACCAGTTGTTTTCATGAAAGAACTCACACCACTCATCTGTGAGCATGGTTCCGTTAGTTTGAATACAGTTGTCAATAGTACGTCCACGGGCATATTTCTTTTGCAGTTCTATTGCCTTTTTATAAAAGGAAAGGGGACGCATCAGTGTTTCTCCACCGTGCCAGGTGAAAAGCACTTGTGGCATGGTTTGTGAGTTGATATACTCGTCGATGAACTTTTCCAGCAGTTCATCGCTCATTACATGTTTTGGATTTTCTTTGTATAGATTCGCCTTTTCCAAATAATAGCAGTATTCGCATGCGAGATTACATACGGCTCCTACGGGCTTTACCATGACATAAAGCGGTTTGGCAAAAGGTGCATAAGTTGTTGCTTTCATGACTGCAAATTTAGATAAACTAAATGAAAAAAATGATCTCCTACCTCTGTTTATAAGGATTATTAAAGAAAAGAGTCTTACAAGTTTTAAATATTGATAAAATGTTTCTTTTAAGTCCGAATCAGTTGTACCTTTGCATCCAGAATTTAATGAAACAATGAACGTGAATAAGATTTTGCCTTTTGTGCTTTTGCTACCCTTCTTGGCTTCGTGTACTAATAAGTATAAGATAGAAGGAACATCTTCTGTGAATGGTCTTGATGGAAAAATGTTATACCTGAAGACTATGAAGGATGGAGAATGGGCGAAACTGGATTCGGCTGAAGTAGTACATGGATCATTTTCAATGAAGGGAAAGATAGACTCTGTACAGATGACAACACTTTATATGGATGACGAGAGTGTTATGCCGATTGTGTTGGAAAGCGGTAAGATTGTTATTACTATTAGCAATACCGATCTTAAAGCAGTCGGAACCCCTTTGAATACAGCGTTGTATGATTTTATTGCAAAGAAGAATGCAATGGAGGAAAGTATCGGTGAACTGGAAAGAAAAGAAACACGTATGGTGATGGATGGTGCTGATTTGGAAGAAGTTCACGAGCAGTTGCTTGCAGAAGGAGATTCGTTGATGAAAGCTATGAATCAGTATGTTAAGACTTTCATTTCAGATAATTATGAAAACGTATTAGGTCCCAATGTGTTTATAATGCTTTGTAGTTCTTTGCCATATCCTATAATGACTCCGCAAATAGACGATATCATAAAGGATGCTCCCTATTCTTTTAAGAGTAATAAGATGGTGAGAGAGTTTCTGACGAAGGCTAAAGAAAACATGCAGTTGATAGAGGAACATCAACGAATGCAACAAAATGTAGGTTCAAAGAAATAATTCTTGAGTTTTTTGCGTATTTTTGCATAAAACTCAAGATAAGATGAAAACGCCCCTTTCTATTCGTATTGCTTTTTTCTTTTTTATATCTATTCTGGCAGTTTCCTGTCATAGAGATTCGGATGTACTTCAAATGACTTTCTCAAAAGTGGAAAAGTGCATGGATCTCTGTCCGGACAGTGCTCTAAACATCTTGAAAGGTATTCCTGATCCTGAAAAACTGCGGGGTGAGTCGCAAGCCACTTATGCTCTTTTGATGACGCAGACAATGGATAAGAATTATATGAAATTCAGTTCGGATTCCTTGATTACTATAGCTTTGAATTATTATGCCATAACTCAGAATAAACCTATAATGTATGCAAAGACTCTATTTTATCATGGAAGAGTCATGCTGGAATTGGATAAGGAGGAGGAAGCTTTAAAGTCTTTTCTTGCTGCAAAAGATATTTATGAGAGAAATCAGAATCTTAAAATGTTGGCTCTCATTGCGGAAGAGATAGGTATGATTAATCGGAAGCAAGACTTGTATGATGATGCTTTGACGAATTTTAGAGAGGCACTTACTACATATAAACAGTTGAAGGATTCTCTTTCGGTTATCAGTGCTAGTCTAAATATTGCTAGAGTTTATTTGTTTAAGTCTGAATGGGATAGCTGTTCCCTATATTATAATAATGCCTTAGAAATAGCAGTACAGAAGAATTATTTATCTGAAATTACAATATTGCATGAATTAGGAATTTTATATCGTTCCATGCAGAACTTGCCCGAAGCGGAGCGCTATTTTTTAGCTGCTTATGAAAAAGAAACAGATGAAGAAAAGAAATATATGGAATGTTTATCTTTAGGATATTTATATATGCAAATGGGGCAGACTGAAAATGCTAGAAAATATTTAAAAATGAGTGCTAATTCTTCCAAGGCATATACACAGATTAGTGCATATGACTGTTTGTATTTCTTGGAGAAAGATATTGATAATTTTGAAGAAGCAATAGTTTATCATGAATTAGCTGATTCCATAACTAATTCTATGGAGGAGCTTAATTCCCGCGAGTTAATAGCAAGTTTACAGAAGAAATATGAGAATGAAAAACTTCAGAATGATAACTTGCAAATGAAAGTACGATATACGAATTTTATTTTATGGGGTACGATTGCCTTTTTATCTGTCGTTGCCTGTATGTGCTATTATTATTATAAAAATAGAAATAATAAGAAGAAAATAGCTGAAATAGAGTTGCAGATTAGAGATAATGAGGAAGAAATAGAACGATATCGACAGGAGATTGAGGATATTCAAATTTCAAAAGATCAGGTGGTAAAGGAGAATCTGATGTTAGAAGAAAATCGTACTAAAGTAGGAGAGCTTAATGGAAAGATTGTTCTCTTGACTATGCAGAATAAAATTTTGTCAGAACACCTTAAAGAACGGGGAGGTGAATTGAATGTTGGTATATCTTCAGGTCCATTTATTCATGCATTTCGGCTTTTATTGGCTATAAAAGAGGGAACGTTAAGAGGAAAACTCTCAAATGAAGAGCGACAGAAATTATTTAGCTTATTTGATCTAATTTACTGGAATTATGTTAGTCGTCTGTTGGATAGAGCCCCAACTCTTACTAAACATGATCTTGAGATTTGTTGTTTTCTTAAATTTGGTTTGACTCATGAAGAGCTGAGTTGTATTTTTCACACGACTTCTGATTCTGTAACTCGAGCAAAAAGTAGGTTGAAAGGTCGATTAGGTATTTCTACACAGGATGATTTAGATGCTTTTTTAAAAGAATTCTAAGAAATAAAAAATGAATTGTCCGGGTAAATGTTAATTCTGAAATTGATAACATGTTGATATATAGTGGAATATCCATTACTTATCCCTCGTAATTTGTCTGGGTCGTTTTTTTTGTTTTTTCGAATACATGCTGTACTTTTGGCGAAACAAAAAAGCAATATAGTTATGAAAGTACGTTTTATTTTATCTTTTCTGGCTGCATTATTTATTGCAGGGAATATGATCGCTATTGAGAGTACAGATCGGGTAGAGAGAAAATTACCTATCGTGTTAAAAGGTGAAGTTCCAACTACAACTAGTCGTTCTCTTCCTGTGATTCCTATTGATGCATCTATTTCTACAGATAATAATCTTGTAGAAATTGTTTTCACTGCTTCTCTTGGTGAAGTGAAAATATTAGTGGATGAACAAGTACAGGAAGTATGTCAGGTAACAACTCCTGGACAGACAACTTCCTTCTCTATAGAAGGATGGGCTCCGGGCATTTATAAACTAGAATTTAAAGTAGCCGGAGGCGGATACGTATACGGAGAACTGGTGATAGAATAACAAGGAACTAAACCTTAGCTATTATATAATCATGAAAAGTCATCATATAGTTGCTATTGGCACTTGGGGAGGTGACAAACAGCAACTTATAGAATATAATTCTTGTATTGCAGTAGGGATAGATTGTCCCCGTGCAAAATTGAGAGTGAGTATTCTATTAGATACGATACAAGAGTATCAGGTGAGATATATCTCTTCTGATGAAGAGATAAGTGAAGCTGTTAATAAAGCTGGTCTTATCATCGGAGCAAGGGGGATGGCCCATGAAGGGATATTGCAACGAAAACCGGTTATTGTAGTGGGGGAATATGGATTTGGAGGCTTGGTTACTCCGGATACATTGCACGAACAATGCAGTAATTATTTTAAAGGCAAAATCAATGGGATAAAAGAAGAGTACTTCTCTTTAGAACGATTAGAAGAGGAAATAAAGAGAGGATTTACTTTGACATTCCAAGAATTGCAGATGATGTCTAACCAGACAATAAGATTTCTACATAATATATAGACTTTTTGATTTAATAGATTAATGCATAAAGACTGGTTAGGTATACGGGGGTACGTGAGTATCCCCGTATTTCGTTCTTATCGATCCTGATCTTCATTTTTGATCATTCCTTTATACTTTTCAGGAAGTGCACTCTCGACAGCAGCATAAGCTTCTGCCATAGTAGCTTTTATATTTTCCATACCTTTCCCTTTAGGAGGAATAGGATCATGAATAGTCAGAATCATACGATGGCGATGTATCCATTTGCCTGTACGTGGAAGGATTTCAAAAGAACCATCAATCGTTACGGGAACAACTGCTAACTGTAGGTCATCTGCCAATTGAAACGCTCCTTTTTTAAAATATCCCATATGTCCAGTGAAGGTACGTGCCCCTTCGGGAAAGACCACCAAAGACACTCCGTCTTTCAGAGAATCTTTTGCTTGCCGAATGGTCTCCAGTACTTTTTTCGGACCAGAACGGTCTACAAAAATATGTCCTGCGCTTTCACATGCCTTACCCACAAATGGTAGCTTACGCAGGCTTTTCTTCATCATCCATTTGAAGTTTCTTCCGATGAATCCGTAAATAAGGAAAATATCGAATGAACCTTGATGATTCGGCACAAAGATATAAGAGGTTTTTCCGTGTAATTTCTCACGACCGTGAATCTTGACAGGAATCAACAGGAACAGACAGATTAGCTGCGACCATATTTTGCCTGGATAATATCCCCAAAAATGAGCTCCTCCAAGTAAAGAGCCTATAATGGTCACAATTGCTGTTAGAATAGTCAATACCAATAGGATAGGTAAAGCAATGCAAATTTGATAAATATAATATAGTATCTTCATTAGGAATTTATTTTTTATATATATGCAAAGATACATGATTATTGGTAAAAAAAGCAGTAAGATACAACATAATCTTTGCGTTTGTGCTATTTTTGTCTGCTGTTATATAGAGATAATGATATGATACGTATACTACATACCGCTGATTGGCATTTAGGACAGACATTTTTTGGTTATGACCGTACCAAAGAACATGAAGCCTTTCTTGATTGGCTATTGAGAGAAATCCGGAAAAATGAGATTGACGCATTGATTATAGCTGGAGATGTGTTCGATGTCTCCAATCCTTCAGCCGCGTCCCAGCGCATGTACTATGAATTTATTTATCGGGTGACTGCAGAAAACCCGGGACTGCAAATTGTGATTGTTGCCGGTAATCATGATTCTGCTGCACGTTTGGAGGCTCCCCTGCCTTTGCTGCAAGCTATGCGGACGGAAGTCAGAGGGGTAGTGCGTAAATTGAACGAGGGAGAGATTGATTATGATCATTTGGCGGTAGAGCTGAAAAACCGGGAAGGGGAAGTAGAAGTACTTTGTATGGCTGTTCCTTTTTTACGTCAGGGAGATTATCCGGTAGTTGAGACAGAAGGCAATCCCTATATGGAAGGGGTTCGCGAACTTTATACGCAACTTCTGCAAAGATTATGGGCACGCCGGAAAACGAATCAGGCTATTCTTGCTATTGGACATTTGCAGGCTACCGGATCAGAAATTGCAGAAAAAGATTATAGTGAGCGGACTGTAATTGGTGGTCTGGAGTGTGTATCACCTGATACTTTTTCAGAGAAGATTGCGTATACGGCTTTGGGGCATATTCATAAAGCGCAACGAGTATCCGGCAGGGAGAACGTAAGATATGCCGGAAGCCCGATTCCTATGTCTTTTGCTGAAAAGCATTATCATCATGGTGTGGTAATGGTGACTTTAGATGAAGGTTGTGCTGTTGATATCAGAAGAATAGAGTGTCCACAACTGATTTCTCTTGTCAGTGTACCGGTCGGAGACCCTGCCTCACCGGAAAAAATAATAGAAATGTTAAGAGATTTACCCGAGGTGGAGGGAGAAGCACCGTATTTGGAAATCAAGGTGTTGCTTGAAGAACCGGAACCGATGCTTCGTCAGGAGATAGAAGATGCATTGGTAGGTAAAAAATATCGTTTGGCACGAATTATTTCTGCCTATCGTCAGGAAGGAAGGGTAGAAAAAGAAGTTGATGACTGGAAAAGGGGATTGCAGGAAATGTCTCCGTTACAGATCGCGCAATCTGCTTTTGAGAAGGTTTACCAGACGGAGATGTCTGCTGAGTTGACAGACTTGTTTCAGGAAGCATATATTTCTGCAACTCGTAAAGAAGAGGAGGAAGGAGAATGAAAATTATCGCTATAAGATTGAAGAATCTGACTTCGATAGAAGGCAGTGTTGAAATTGATTTTACAGTGGAACCGTTATGTTCGGCTGGTATATTCGCAATTTCCGGGGCTACAGGAGCTGGCAAGTCGACTCTGCTGGATGCTCTGTGTCTTGCATTATATGATAAAGCTCCCCGTTTTGCGACCTCGGTAGAGAGTATCAATCTGGCAGATGTGGGAGATAATCAGATAAATCAGGCGGATGTAAGGAATCTGCTTCGCCGTGGAACAAGTGATGGGTATGCGGAAGTAGATTTTCAAGGAGTTGACGGACATAGATATCGTTCCCGGTGGTCGGTCAGAAGGACAAGAAATAAGGCGAGTGGTTCTTTACAACCTCAAGTGTTAGAGGTGAAAGATTTAGATACGGAAAAAGAATTTCAGGGGACGAAGAAAGAACTGTTGGCGCAGTTGGTGGATTTGGTCGGTTTGACATACGAACAATTTACTCGTACCGTATTGTTGGCGCAAAATGATTTTGCTACTTTCTTGAAGTCCAGGGGAGCGGCGAAAGCGGAATTATTGGAAAAGCTGACAGGAACAGGTGTTTATTCTCGTATTTCTCAGGAAATTTTTGCCCGAAATAAGGCTGTACAAGAAGAGGTAGCGATGATACACAATAAAATGAGCGTGATTGAATTGTTGCCGGAGGACGAATTTCTTAGTTTGCAGAAAGAGAAAGAACTGCTGACTGAGAAACGTGCTGCAGGAATTAAGTTACTGGCAGAGCTGAATGCACAATTGAATGTTGTCCGTTCATTAAAGATACAGGAAACTCTCTGGATGAAAAAACAGCAGGAAGAGCAGGGAGAACTGGTTAATCAAAAGAATTTGCAGACTGCTTTGGTTGTTCAGGAAGAGGGATTGCTTCATTTTAGAGCACAATGGGAAGCGATACAGCCGGATTTGAAAAAGGCACGTCAGTTGGACGTGCAAATACAATCGCAACAGGCAGGATATATGCAGTCTCAGCAGATTTTGCAGGCTGCCCGTCAGCAGGTGGCAGATCAGGAGAAGAAATTGACATCTGCTATGGGGCAGTTGCAGATATCCTATCACTCTCTGAACCATTTGCTGAATCGTACAGATGTGGAGGCACTTCAACCGGAACAGATTGAATTAATCCTCAACGAGGAAAAAGAGAGATTGGAAACATGGACAAAGGCGAATGAAGAACGTCTTATCCAGTTGAATTCTTTTAGTTATCCTTCTTTGGTAGATGAGCAAAGTAAAATCCAAAAGGAACTGGTGCGGCTACAAAATATGAAGCAATTGACAGAAGGACAATTGAAGGCGAAGCAGGAGATAGAGAAACTGGAAAAGGAGGTGGTTGTTTGTACGCGGCAATTGGCAGAACAGGATTCTGTCGTTAAAGCTCTCCATCGACTTTATGAGAGTGCTCGTATGGCAGTAGGGAAGGATGTGAAAGCATTGCGTCAGCAGTTGCAGGAAGGTGAGGCTTGTCCGGTTTGTGGGAGTACGATGCATCCTTATCATCGGGAACAAGAAATAGTAGATACTCTTTATCGGAGGATGGAACAGGAATATAATACAGCATTGTCCGCTTATCAGCAGATAAATAATCGCAATATCACCCTGCAACGCGATTTGACTCATCAAAAGGCAACGGAGGCACAGATAAAAGAACAATTGTCTGCTTTGCAGCAAGAGGAAGATTCTGTAGGAAATGAAGAGCAGATACGGAGCCGGTTGAATGAGTTGGCAGAGCGTATTTTAGCCTATCGGAACCTGTATGCGGAATGGCAGCAAAGTGATGAGAAAATAAAAAAGTTACGTGCACATTGTGATGCCTTGCGTGAGAATGTCGCTCAGTGCCGTTTGGCTGCGCAAAAGGTAGCAGCTGTTAAGGAGCAATTAACTATTTTACAGAAAGCGGTTGCTGGTGAACAACAAAGATTTGATGTGATTGCTAAAGCGTTGGATACACTTCGTCAGGAACGTTCTTTATTATTAAAAGGAAAGAGTGCGGATGAAGCTGAGGTTGCTGTAGCCCGAAAAGAAAAAGAGTTGAATGACGCTTTGGAAACGGCCCGCAAACAAGTGGAAGGAGTGAAAAACCGTCTTTCCGGCTTGCAGGGAGAGATGAAGCAGTTGGCTGTTACTATAGAAGAACTACGAGAACAACAGAAAAATATCGAATATCCGGATCTGCTTCCTCAGACCATAGCCAAACAGCAGGAAGATAATTTGAATACGGAACGTGCTCTGTCGACTGTAGAGGCTCGTTTGTTACAGCAGACAAAGAATAAAACCATCGTTGATCAGATAACTAAGGAACTAACCGAAAAACAGGAGGTTGCCGGACGTTGGGCTAAATTGAATAAATTGATAGGGAGTGCCGACGGTACAAAATTTAAAGTAATAGCTCAAAGTTACACTTTGAATCTGCTATTGCTTCATGCCAACAAACATTTGTCTTATTTGTCCAAGCGATATAAATTGCAGCAAGTTCCCGATACGCTGGCGCTTCAGGTGATTGATTGTGACATGTGCGATGAGATACGTACGGTATACTCGCTTTCGGGCGGCGAATCTTTTCTGATTTCACTGGCGCTTGCACTGGGGTTATCATCACTTTCCAGCAATAACCTGAAAGTAGAATCTTTGTTTATTGACGAAGGATTTGGAGCGTTGGATGCTGATAGTCTGCGAACAGCTATGGAAGCTTTGGAACAATTACAGATGCAAGGGCGAAAAATCGGAGTTATCTCTCATGTACAGGAGATGAGTGAACGTATTTCTGTTCAGGTACAGGTACATAAGAAAATCAATGGAAAAAGCGTGCTTACCGTCGTAGGGTAAGCACTGTTATTTCCGGCCATGCACCGAAGCGGAATGGTAATCCGACATAACCGATGCCTACATTTACGTATAATCCACGTGTTCCTTCCAGGTACATCCCGCTCCATTCGGGATAGATATAGGAAGAAGGAGAATAATTCCCTAGCTTTAACTGCATGGCGTGGGTATGCCCTGCCAGCATTAAGTCTATGTCTGATTCCGGAAGTACCTCCCGTCTCCAGTGGGTAGGATTATGACTTAAAAGTATCTGAAACATTCCTTCAGTACCTTGCATCGCTTTGGGCAGGTCAGCATATTGTGAGAAAGGAGGCTCTCCTTCGTTTTCAACCCCGATAAGGGCGATACTGTCGTTACCTTGAATCAGAATGGTATGAGAATTATTCAATAATTTCCAGCCCATAGCGGCTTGTCTTTGTTGAAGGTCGCTCAGGTTATCATCTTGCTCTTGTTTATTTTTCCAGCGGAAATAAGGACCGTAATCATGATTCCCCAAAATGGAGTATACCCCGTCTTTTGCTTTCAGACCAGCCAGTATATGTTGAAAATCATTGAGTTCGATTGCACGATGATTAACCAGATCTCCGGTAAAGGCAATAAGATCAGGGTGTTGTTCGTTGACCAGATTTACTAAATTCTGGATAGCCGAGGCATTTCCCTGCCAGCTTCCGATATGGATGTCTGACAATTGAACGATGCGGTAACCATCGAAAGATGATGGGAGTTTAGACGAGGAGTAGGTTACTTCTTTGACGTCAAACTGCGTACGCCCGATAAAAGACCCGTAGATAATCATTACGATAGAAACTACGGCCAGTGTCAGTCCGGTACATATAAAAGGAGTTCGCGGCCAGCGCAACCATTTATGAAAAGGGATTCCGATGACCGTACAGAGAAAAAGCAGTAATTTGGGAGCTGTGAACAGGAAGAAAAAGATGGAAAACCATCCGATATCCTGTGTATGGCGTTCGGCAAAGGCATTGTTGGAGAAATAAACCAGGTAAAGCAATCCTGTGGATAGCAGGAAAGTAGGCAGCCAATAGAGGATTTTCAACCATCGTCTCGCTGTAAGATGGACGATAAATCTGAGATACAGATAAATGTCCGGTAAAATAAGGAAAATCAGTAAAAATATAAATAAGCGTTGTAACATAACAGCACGGATCAAAAATTCTTAATTAAAGCAGGCGAAGAGCTTTGATGAGTCATTTAATTGTCAATGATTTTAAGTTCGTCCAGATTCTTCTTGATTTCCTGAATACGATTTAGGAATTTCTTGCGATAAATCCATAAGATCAGACCAAGACCAGCTCCCCATAGCAAAATAAAAAACAGTATTATTCCTATTCCATATTGCCATATCTGCCAATAGATAAATGAAAGTACTGCCAATATAAGGAGGAAAGCTGTTGCGATTAAACGTTCCCGGATCATCCATCGGTGAATGCGGTTGACACGGCTGATCACTTCTATCAGCGGCATCTCATCTACTTTCGTTTGTTGTAGAAAACGTGTAGTAATGATGTCCCAGTAGAGTGCGGGAATCCACGACAGAATGATGATAATATAGATTGGGTTCAGTCTGCCATGCAACAGGACTTCCAGCAGGAATAAGACCAAAACCGGTAAAGAAATCAAAATCAGTTTGATATTCAGCCGGGCAATGGCATGGATACTTTTGTCTGCATGTCCTATCAGTTTGCCAAGTTCTTCCTCTTTGATCAGCTCTTTGTCTTTTAAGTGCTCATCCAAGGCATTCCATGATTTTTTCAGTTCTTCCAGTTCCATATATGATTACTCCTTTTTCATTTTTTTTAGTTTGTCTTTGATACGGCTCAGTTTGGTAGCTACATTTGTTACCGTTAGTCCGGTGATTTCTGCAATGTCTTCATAACTTTTGTCTTCAAGATAAAGCAGAATGATTGATTTGTCGAGTTGTCCCAGCTGATTAATCATTTGATAAAGTTGCCTCAGCATTTCGTGGATCGGATCATGTTCTTCTATTACCCAGTCAGTTTCGTAGGTGAGAGTAACGATTTCCGGTACATTCTTTTCTTTGCGGAAAAAGCTGATACACGTATTCAGGGCAATACGGTAAATCCATGTGGATATTTTGCATTCTTTCCTGAACTTGGGGTAGGCTTTCCAGAGGTTAAGTATCACATCCTGGTAAAGATCATTGAGCGGGGCGTTAGGGTTAGTGTATAAGTAGCATACCTTGTAAATCACCCGCTCATATTCGCGGATGACCGATAAGAACTCCTGCTCAATGGGATTAGTTGCCTCTGTTGTTCGTTCTCTCATGAATTAAATGGGTTACTTTTCTGGTTAGTTAGTCGTGTGAAAAGGAGAAAAATCACAAGTAAACGAAATTTATTGCAGATTGGCAGCCAGGAATTTTCGCATTTCCTCCATACTTTTTCCCCGGCGACGGGCATAATCTTCCAGTTGGTCTTCACCTATCTTTCCGACAGAAAAGTATTCGGAAGCCGGATGGGCGAACATAAGCCCGCAAACGGAAGCATGTGGGTACATAGCGCCATTTTCAGTCAGCGTGATTCCTATCTGTTTCATATCCAGCAGTTCATCCAACAAGAAATTGATGGATTGGTCGGGGAGGGATGGGTAGCCTACTGCAGGGCGAATTCCTTGGTATTTTTCAACCAATAAATCGGACATGGACAGGCTTTCATCTTTGGCATATCCCCATGCTTCTTTGCGTACATACTCATGCATTTTCTCCGTAGCGGCTTCTGCCAAACGGTCGGAAAGGGTTTGGACAAGTAAATGCTTGTAAGGGTCCTGCTGATACAGACCTTCCATATCTGCATCAATGGAAGAGGCAAAGGCGCCTATTGTGTCCGGAATACCGGAAGAGAGTGGGCGGATAAAGTCGCTCAGGCAAAGGAACGGACTACCGTCCCGTTTGGGTGTCTGCTGGCGGAGCAAAGGGAAAATAATGGATTGATTGGTCCCTTTCTCAATCACCAGATTATCTCCGTCCGAATTTGCCTTGCAGAGCTTGAAGATCGTTTTTACTTCATAATCCTTGTCAAGCGAATCCAGCATCCGGTTGGCCTCTTTAAACAGTTGCATAGCCTCAGAAGCTTTGCTGCGGTCTTCTTCCGGGAAAGTGGTCAGCCATGAGGCGCGGCAAACGTCACATCCGTGAATATTGGCGATGGCTGCAAAACGAGGTTGGAATCCCCATGCATGGAAAAAGTAAATCCAATTAATATAGGGAGCAACATTATGTATCTTATAAGATAAAATCATATCATAAGTATGTGATGAATAAAAACTAGGCACGGATGACACGGATTTCACGGTTTGAAGAAATTAGGCTATTAAAAAACGCGTTGATCCGTGTCATCCGTGCCTGAAATTACATATATAACGTTGACTTGTTATTTACCGTTTGAAAAACAATTCTTGTCCACGGTAATTCTCGTCAATGGTTCCGTTATCATATAACAGGTGACCGTTCGCAAATGTTTTTTCTACTTTCCAGTTGAATGTATGGCCTTCCAGCGGGCTCCATTTACATTTGCTCAGGATGCAGTCTGTAGTAACAGTCCACTCACTGTCGGGACGGACTAGAACCAAATCTGCCTGATACCCTTTCCGGATAAATCCACGATTTTGTATCTCATACATTTGTGCGGGGGCATGCGACATTTTTTCTACTACCTTTTCGATACTAAAAGCACCCTTATCTACCAATTCGAGCATGCTGACTAAGGAGAATTGTATAGTTGGCATTCCGGACATGGCCTTTAATGCTCCTCCTTCTTTCTCGCTTAGTAAATGTGGGGCATGGTCGGTTGCAATGGCGTCAATCAGACCGCTATTGACTGCTTCCTGCAAAGCCTTCCGGTCTTCTGCTGTTTTGATGGCGGGATTACATTTGATTCGTGCGCCCAAAGTCTGATAGTCCTCTTCGGTAAAGATTAAATGAGAAACACAGGCTTCAGCAGTAATACGCTTTTCTGCCAAAGGAGCCTTAGAAAATAAACTCAGTTCTTTGGCAGTAGAGATGTGCATGATATGCAGACGTGCGTTGGTCTCGCGTGCCAGTTGCACAGCTAGTGCAGAAGAACGATAACATGCCTCTTCCGAACGGATGATCGGATGAAGTGCCAGAGGGACATCATCACCATATTCTTTTTTATATTTATCCGTATTTTCTTTAATGATTCCCTGATCCTCGCAATGCGCTGCAATCAGTAAGTCTGTACCTCCGAAGATATTTCGCAGACTTGCCATCCGGTCTACCAGCATATTTCCTGTGCTGGAACCCATAAATAACTTCACACCACATACCCGGCTTTTATTCAATTGGCTGAATAATGGATAGTTATTGTTGGTCGCTCCGAAGTAGCAGGAGAAATTGACTGATGATTTTTCTGCCAATAAAGCTAGCTTTTCGTCCAGTGCTTCCAGAGTTGTGGTCTGTGGATTTGTGTTCGGCATGTCCATTATCGAAGTAACTCCTCCGGCTGCCGCAGCATGACTTTCCGTAGTGATATCTGCTTTATGGGTCAATCCCGGATCACGGAAATGCACGTGTTCGTCAATAGCTCCCGGCAGAAGATAGCAGCCGGACGCGTCAATCGTTTCGTCACAAGGCATAGCAACTGTTTGTCCGTTAACTAAGATTTCGGCAATCTTTTCACCTTCAATAACAACACTTCCGGGAACTTTTCTTCCTTCGTTGACAATTACGGCGTTTTCTATCAGTATACGTTTCATTTCTTTTGCGGGAATTTATGGAACCAACTATTTATTTTTAACTTGATCACTCCGAATATGGCTTCCCCGAAGATGCTGCTATTCATCTTGGAGGTCCCCAGTTCGCGATTAATAAAGATGACGGGAACTTCTATGATCTTGAATCCGCATTTATATGCTGTGAATTTCATTTCGATCTGAAAAGCATATCCTTTGAAACGGACATGATCCAAATCTATCGTTTCCAGTACTTGACGGCGATAACATACAAATCCGGCAGTCGTATCATGTACCGGAATGCCGGTGATGAAGCGGACGTACTTGGATGCAAAATAGGACATCAACACCCGGCCCATCGGCCAGTTGACCACATTCACACCACTTACATAACGGGAGCCGACGGATACATCCCCTCCTTCTTCTGCGCAAGCTGCATATAAACGGGGCAAATCATTCGGATTGTGGCTGAAATCGGCATCCATCTCGAAGATATATTCGTAGGCGTGTTCCAGTGCCCATTTGAATCCTGCAATGTAGGCAGTACCCAATCCTAATTTTCCTTTACGCTCGATCATAAAGAGACGTTCGGGAAATTCCTGTTGCAACGTTTTCACGATGCTTGCGGTGCCGTCCGGAGATCCATCTTCTATTACCAGAATATGGAATACCTTGTCTAATCCGAAAACGGCACGGATAATATTTTCTATATTCTCCCGTTCATTATAGGTCGGGATAATAACGATGCTATCTGATAATTGCATAGAAGTCCTATTTTTAAGACAAATGTAGCGCTTTTCCTTTAGTTATGAATAAAACTAAGGATTATTTAGTACTTTTGTGGCGGAATTTGCACCATTATTACACTGGTTGACACAAGCAGTTTCTGTTTTGTGTGAATCCGTGCAATTGGTGGTGAATTAATGTGGATATTTATGACGATAACCGAGCTACAACAACGATATGCCGCTCATCCTAATACTGCAGTCATGGAGCGACTGTTGAAGGATGTGTCTGTTCAAACTATTTTTTGCGGGGGGCTGTGTGCTTCTTCCGCTTCCTTATTTTCTTCCGTATTGGTGAAACAGGATGTGTGTCCATTTGTCTTTGTGCTTGGCGACCTGGAGGAAGCGGGATATTTCTATCATGACCTGACGCAGATACTGGGAACCGAGAAAGTGCTTTTCTTTCCTTCTTCATTTCGCCGTTCCATTAAATACGGCCAAAAGGATGCAGCTAACGAAATATTGCGTACAGAGGTGCTGAGCCGTTTGCAGAAAGGAGAAGAAGGCTTGTGTATTGTTACTTATCCGGATGCGTTGGCAGAAAAAGTGGTATCACGCAAAGAGTTGAGTGATAAAACATTGAAACTGAATGTTGGCGAGAAGCTGGATACGACTTTTATCACAGACGTATTGCATAGTTACGGTTTTGAATATGTAGATTATGTGTACGAGCCCGGACAATATGCCGTTCGGGGCAGTATTATTGATGTCTTTTCTTTTGCCTCGGAATATCCTTACCGTATTGACTTTTTCGGAGATGAAGTAGAGAGTATCCGTACATTTGAAGTAGAGTCGCAGTTGTCCCGTGAGAAAAAGGCGGGAGTGGCTATTGTTCCTGACTTGGCAGTGACCGGAGAGGTAACAACCTCTTTTCTTGATTTTATTCCAAAGGAAACTATTTTGGCTATGCGTGATTTCCTTTGGTTGCGCGAGCGCATTCAAGTAGTACATGATGAGGCTTTGACTCCACAGGCTATTGCCGTGCAGGAAGCTGAGGAAAATGGTGGTATCACGTTGGAAGGTAAACTGATAGACGGCAGTGAATTTACAGTGCGCGCCCTTGATTTTCGTCGGATGGAGTTTGGAAATAAGCCAACCGGTACGCCGGATGCCAGCATTACTTTCAGTACCGCCGTACAACCTATTTTTCATAAAAACTTTGATTTGGTAGCCGGTTCTTTCAAAGACTATCTGGAGCAGGGATATTCGCTTTATATCTGTAGTGACAGCGCTAAACAGACCGACCGTATCAAGGCAATCTTTGAAGATAGGGGAGATAAAATTCAGTTTACTCCGGTAGAACGTACGATACATGAAGGTTTTGTGGATCATATGCTGCATCTTTGTGTTTTTACGGACCATCAGCTGTTCGACCGTTTTCATAAGTATAACTTGAAAAGTGATAAGGCTCGTTCGGGCAAAGTAGCTCTGTCTCTCAAAGAGTTGAATCAGTTTACTCCGGGTGACTATGTGGTTCATACAGATCATGGTATCGGTCGGTTTTCCGGTTTGGTACGCATTCCGAATGGAGATACTACGCAAGAAGTGTTGAAGCTTGTCTTTCAGAATGAGGATGTCGTATTCGTTTCCATTCATTCTTTGCACAAAGTTTCGAAATATAAAGGAAAGGACGGGGAAGCTCCGCGATTGAACAAACTGGGTACGGGTGCATGGGAGAAACTGAAAGACCGTACAAAGGCTAAAATTAAGGATATTGCCCGTGACCTTATTAAATTGTATTCGCAGCGCCGTCAGGAAAAAGGCTTTTCTTATAGTCCCGACAGTTTTTTGCAGCGTGAGCTGGAAGCCTCTTTCATTTATGAAGACACTCCCGATCAAAGCAAGGCAACTATGGATGTAAAGGCAGATATGGAAAGTGAACGTCCGATGGATCGTCTGGTATGCGGAGATGTTGGCTTTGGGAAGACGGAAGTAGCTATTCGTGCAGCTTTCAAAGCCGTAGCCGATAATAAGCAGGTAGCTGTTTTAGTGCCGACAACCGTTCTTGCCTATCAGCATTTCCAGACATTCCGCGAACGTTTGAAGAATTTGCCCTGTAGGGTGGAATATTTGAGTCGTGCCCGTACGGCAGCTCAATCCAAAGCCGTATTGAAAGGATTGAGGGAAGGAGAAGTCAATATTCTTATCGGAACTCATCGTATTCTGGGGAAAGATGTTCAGTTTAAGGATTTAGGCTTACTGATTATTGATGAAGAGCAGAAATTCGGCGTTTCCGTTAAGGAGAAACTACGGCAATTAAAGGTGAATGTTGATACATTGACTATGACGGCTACTCCAATTCCCCGTACACTTCAGTTCTCATTGATGGGAGCCCGTGACCTGAGTGTCATTTCTACGCCTCCGCCTAATCGCTATCCGATTCAAACGGAGGTACATACCTTCAATGAGGAAGTGATTACAGATGCGATTAATTTTGAGATGAGCCGTAACGGGCAGGTTTTCTTTGTCAATAACCGGATTGCGAACCTACCGGAACTTAAAGCAATGATCGAACGTCATATTCCCGACTGCCGTGTTGCCATCGGTCATGGACAGATGGAGCCCGCACAGTTGGAACAGATCATCTTTGATTTTGTCAATTATGACTATGACGTGCTTTTGGCGACTACAATTATAGAGAGTGGCATTGATATCCCGAATGCGAATACGATCATTATCAATCAGGCACAGAACTTTGGATTGAGTGACCTTCATCAGATGCGTGGTCGGGTAGGGCGTAGTAATAAAAAGGCTTTCTGTTATCTGCTGGCTCCTCCGTTGAGCAGTCTGACAGCAGAAGGAAAACGGCGTTTGCAGGCGATCGAGAATTTTAGTGATTTGGGCAGTGGCATCCATATCGCTATGCAGGATTTGGATATACGTGGAGCCGGAAACCTGCTCGGAGCGGAGCAAAGTGGCTTTATCGCCGATTTGGGGTATGAAACGTACCAGAAAATACTTGCTGAGGCAGTCCATGAGCTGAGGAACGATGAGTTTGCTGAACTGTATGCGGATGAGATAAAGGGAGAAGGTCAGATTAGTGGAGAAGGATTCGTTGACGAATGTCAGATAGAAAGTGATCTTGAACTTCTGTTGCCGGCAACTTATGTGACGGGTAGCAGCGAGCGTATGTTGCTTTATCGCGAACTGGACGGGCTGACGCTGGATAAAGACGTGGATGATTTCCGTTTCCGGTTGGAAGACCGTTTCGGACCTGTTCCACCGGAAACACAGGAATTGCTTCGCATCGTTCCCCTTCGTCGGTTGGCAACACGTCTGGGAGTGGAAAAAGTCTTTTTGAAGGGCGGGCGTATGACGCTATTCTTTGTTTCCAATGCAGATAGTCCATTCTATCAAAGTCAGGCGTTTGGTAAAATGATAGACTACATGATGAAATATACTCGTCGCTGTGACTTGCGTGAACAGAACGGAAGGCGGAGTATGTTGATTAAGGATGTGACCAATGTGGAAACTGCGGTTAGTGTGTTGCAAGAGATTGTGGCGTTGCCGGTGAAAGAATAAAGTGATTGTATATTGATAAATAATGAGAGTAATGTTTGTTTTTTATATTCAAAAATGCTTATCTTTGATTTGAAGACACAGATAAGAACAAAGAACAAATAAAAGCTATTTAAAATCTAAAAAGAATGAATATGAAAAACATGCTGTCATTAATTGTTGTATTATCGTCTTGGTTAGCGGTATATTCGCAAGGTAGTTATACAGAAATAGAGTTAAAACTGAAATGTGATTCTATCATAGAGGAAAGTAATACTTTATACAGATATGAAACTGCTGCCTGGAACTTTACTGATATGTTTCTTGCCAAACCGGAACTAATGGAAACAATACGAGGTGTCCTGACTTATCAACAGGGAGATACCATTAAATGCCTCGTTATCGACGATCAATCTCAATGCACTTACGAAGTTTCTTTCCTTAATGAATCAGCACCTTGTTCAGAAGTGACGACTTATCGAAGTCTGTCTGAATATGAGATGAATTTAATTAAGGTCAGAGAAAAAATACGGAGTGCATTTACGGATGAAAAAGAATATCCGATATATAGCTATAAAGACTATCCATTAAACTGGATTCTCATACCTTTTAAAGATGGTTACAAGTTTTATGCTATTTCAGGAACATCCAAAGGAGGGGTTATACCTTTCGGTAACGACTATTTATTTATTGCTGATAAAGAAGGAAAAATTCAATCGTGGAAGAAATTTCACTCCGGATTGCTTCCTGTAGAAGTAACAGAACAAATGCCAATGATCGCTTTTCCTATCCATTCACATCTGAAAAAGGAACCATTCATTTCTGCTACTGATATTTGTACATTCAGATTATATTATAACCAGACTGGAAGTACAAAATTTGCAGTATATTCACCGGCTCTTTCTATGTATTTCGTCTATGAAATAGCCACGAATACTATTACTCCGACAAAAGATATAAATTTAGATTCGGCACCTTCATTCTGAAAAAAAGTCTTATGATTTATTCATCATGACTGAAAAGAGAATTAGAAAGTCATTAGTAAAAGTATGTCATATTAATAATTTGTATGAATATATTAGTGTTTGATACCATACCTCTGTAATACAGGATTTTCTATTTCTCTTTCTTGTACAACTCACTTCATAAATCAGGATTGAGTTTATAATAAATAGTGATGACGTTTATAATAAACGGGTCCCAAGTTTATTATAAACTCTATTGGATGATTTTCTTTAAAAGTAGAGGAATAAATTAAACAAAAAGGGGCGAAATCTTTGCAGAATTCACCCCATTCCTATTTCTTCTCATGCACTCATGCGCATGTAAACTATATCTTTATGTCTTTACTTTTGTACGCTCCATACTTTTAATTCCTTATTCATTTCTACAAATATACGAAATTTAAAAGGGAAAGTCAATAGGGAGGCTGTTTTAAAGTTCTCGTTTACTTCTTCTTCCCGTACAACTTATCTATCAGATCCTGCCGTCCGATACGCCTCAACTCGTTCAGAATATTCTTCCGTTCTTCCGGTTTATACCAGAAGAAGAACTGTCGTTGAGCCAGTTTTTCCCGTTGAGTTTTGGCGCTGAATATAGGTTCTAATGTATATGGATGGAATCCGGTATACCATGCTTCGGTGGCTACGGTCATCGGAGTAGGGGTAAAGTCCTGTACTTGCTCCAGATGAAAGTCCAGTCGTTTGGTGATGACAGCCAGTTCCGCCATATCTTCTTCTTTGCAGCCGGGGTGTGAAGAGATAAAGTACGGTATGAGCTGTTGACGTAGATTCTCTTCCCGGTTGATACGGTCGAATATTTTTTTGAAAGTTTCAAACAGATCGAAAGATGGTTTACGCATAATGGATAAAACTCGGTCGCTGGTGTGTTCAGGCGCGACTTTCAATCGGCCACTTACATGATTGACGATCAATTCACGGGTATATTCGTTGGTACTGCGGTTGATGGCAGCATCTTTGCTTTGGTGCAGCAATAAATCGTAACGCACCCCACTACCGATAAATGATTTTTTTATGCCGGGCAAGGCATCTACGGCCTTGTATATATCCAGCAAGGGACGATGGTCCGAGTTTAGGTTCGGACATACTTTAGGATGGATACAGGATGGACGCTTGCACTTTTTACAGATCGATTCGTCTTTTCCCTTCATCTGATACATGTTAGCGGACGGACCGCCCAAATCGCTCAAGTATCCCTTAAAATCGGGTAGCTGTATTACTTCTTTCACCTCATTCAGAATCGATTTCTTGCTGCGGCTGACGATAAACTTTCCCTGATGCGCAGAGATTGTACAGAATGCACATCCTCCGAAACATCCCCGATGAAGATTGATGGAAAACTTAATCATATCATATGCGGGAATCCGTTTGCCTTTGTATTTGGGATGAGGCAGACGGGTGTAAGGCAAATCAAATGCATGGTCGAGTTCTTCCTGACTCATCGGAGGATAAGGCGGGTTTACCACTACGATTTTATTATCTACTGCCTGAGTGATACGGGAAGCAGCATATTTATTCGATTCTTCTTCAATGTGACGAAAATTGCTGGCTTGCTTTTTTTTATCTGCCAGACACTCTTCATGTGAATAGAGCTGGATGTCATCCTCAGCGGGTGTCCACTCGGATGCACGACTGAGATATGCTATTTGTGGTATGCCTGCAGCTATTTTTTTAAGCTCATTACCGGTCAATGGTGATTCTTTTGTGGAAAGTTGATTTTTCATTTGCTGAACCAATTCCACAATCGGTTTTTCTCCCATACCGTATATCAGCATATCGGCACCGCTATCACACAATATGCTCTTTTGTACTTTGTCTTGCCAATAATCATAATGACTCAGGCGTCTCATGCTGGCTTCTATACTTCCCAGCACAACGGGTACATCCGGATAAAGCTTCTTCAGTATCTGACTATATACGATAGAAGGATATTCGGGGCGCATATCCGGGCGACCGTCCGGTGTATATGCATCCTCGCTGCGCAGACGTTTATTGGCTGTGTATTTGTTTACCATCGAATCCATGCATCCGGCAGAGATTCCGAAGAATAACCGGGGACGTCCGAGTTTCTTGAAGTCGCGTAGGTCATCACGCCAGTTGGGTTGGGGGATGATAGCAACTTTCAAGCCTTCCGCCTCGAGGATTCTCCCGATAACGGCAGGTCCGAAGGAGGGGTGGTCCACGTATGCATCTCCACTGAAGAGAATGACATCCAGCTCATTCCATCCGCGGAGTTCCACTTCTTTCTTGGTGGTAGGTAACCAGTCGGTCAATCGATATTCTTTCATGCCGCAAAGATACGGATAATAAAAAACATCCCAATGATTTTTTTATTCATTGGGATGTTTAACCGTAATCATTTAGATGTTTTTTCAAAAGACGCTACATCTTTTTTCAAAACTTCTCATTGATTGTAAATTGCAATGTCATTTGCTCTCCGTCATAAATCTCACGAAAACCGATGCTTTGCTCAGAAAGATATTCCTTTAAATCTTGGAAAGCATCTGCATGATTCATGATAATTTCGAGCGTTTCACCGAAAGGAGCCTCACATATAGCTTTGATTGCAGGAATCAAAGGATTATAAGCGGTTGTTCCACAGGTATCTACCGTAATCATTATTCTTCCTCCTCTTCCGCATCCTGAGTAGAAAGCCAGGTGAGATAGAGTTTGATGAGCTGCTGCAGACCGAATGCCTTCATGTTATTGTGATAAATAACATCGATGCAAAGATCCAGCAGTTCTTTGCTGTCTTCCTCCTGACTGGCAATCAGGGAACGGATATTTAGTTTCAGTTTATCCAATACGGGTTCGTCTACAATTCCGGTACTATCGATAAGATGACGGAACAAGGCATATTTTTCGATTGTTTTCAGATTTTCGCTGGACACCTCTATGCTGCGTGTACCGCTAGGGTTTGCTTGTATAGTATACATTGTTTTTTAGTTTTAAGGGTTATTACTAGGAGCAAAGATAGAATTTAAAATGAAAAACGAATTAAAAAAGCCCGGATATTTTCATCCGGGCTTTGAATCTTTATTTAATATCAATGGACAATGTCTTTAAAGAACCGTCCCAATTATATTTACGTTGATTAGTCCATTTCTCAATCCTCCGTTTGTCATTTTAACTCCGTTGAATACCAAATAATATTTTCCCGGTAGCAAATTTATTTCTCCATTAAACATGCTGTGAAACAGAACTCTCTTCACCTGAATTATCACTTACCATTAATAAAACATCGGATTTCTCTTCTGTCCATTGAAGTCTAACTGTAAATGAATTAGTTTTCGCAGGGCATGTCTTATTAATCATGTTACTTCAACTTCCATCAGTAAGTTTTAAAAAAAGCAGCTGACGGTAATGTAGTCAGATGAAAAGACTTTGACTTGGTTGTAGTAACATCAAATTTTATCTGATAATCATATTCATATCTGGATTTTGGTTTTAATTCTCCGGTTATACTAGCTATTTTCATAATTTAATAGATATATGGTTTAACAATGTATTATTTCTTAAGTAGTTCAGACAAATCTAATTTTATAATAGTTTCTTGTCCTCTTTGTACTTTGACAGGATAAACGCCTAAGTCTGTAGATTTACCATTATCATCGATCCATCTGACCATATAATTAGAAGTGAAAGAATAGTCGTCAGGCATTTCTCTATTACCATTTCCCCAAAACCTTAGTGAATAAATAAAGTTTGTATTCATTTTATTAGGTGTAAGAGTATAAATCAAGGGTTCATTATAATCTGTTTCTGATCGGCTGATTGGAATTTCGAAATCAGTTAGAAACTGAAACTCTAGTTGCCCATGGAGCAAATTCTTAGCTTCCAATTTTATATTCCCAAACATACTCTTCATGTCAATGTCAACGGTATTGTCTGTTTCTGCTAAATAGTCAGATAAGTAACCTGTATATATTTTGTAATAATACGATATTATAGGATTGTTGAATTTCCAGAAATGAACCTCTTTGTGATAATAGAATTCATTGTTTAAAGGACAAGCTTCACCAGCACTAATTCCTAAATTTTCAACTAATCGGCGGAATATATCTATATAATCTCCATACAAATGGTCATAGCATAATTCTTTTCCATTAGGTACTACCATTACTCGAAAGAGATATTTCTTACCTTTTTGTAATTTGACTTTAGCCAGACTTAAGTCATCAAATAGTCCATAAGCATATGGTGTTTCATCCATATCTGCATAAAGAACATCTATGCCATATAAATCTCGTTTTTCGTTATTTGGTGCTGATGAAGATAAAAGAATATCGGGTAGTTCTCCCTTTAATTGGAAAGTGGTTTCCACATATATTTCTTCTATTGAAGAAGTATTGTCTTCTTTGCAGCTGGATTGCAAAAAAATGAACAGGAATATCAAATAAGGAATAGCGTGTTTCATAGCTTAATTGTGCGTTAAATATTGTTCATGCACAATGATGTTAATTTAATAAGAACTGTATCTTATTTTATAATAATACAGTTTAAGAGCAATATCTACTAAGCAGAAACAATGTTTTTTAGAAACTATTTTTATTTTTAATAAAAGACTGAAGAGGAACTGCTTGTTTGTAAACCAAATCTCATATTTAATATTTTATACAATAAACCCTAGCTCCAATAGCTGTTTCAACCGTTGAAACCATTTGTTTCATGCCTTGAAACTAGAAGTTTCATTGCTTGAAACCATTTGTTCCAAAGTATGAAACTAAAAGTTTCAAGCGGTTGAAACTCCTTGAGGATACGGTAGGTTTGATTGACTTGACTATACGATTTGATTGGCTTGACCGTATCAGTTGTTTCAATCAACCTGTCCTTTGAAAAGCATTGAATCATTTATGAATCAATAATGCATGAATTATTAGGCATTACTACCTGATTTTTCAATTATTAATAGCTGAAGTGTCAGCCCTTAATAATTGTCGCATCAGATGTTAACATCCTGTAAATCAGATAATGATATTCTAAAATAATCGATTGTTCTATGTGATAAAGTGAGAGCAACCGCTTGCTCTCATACTTGCCATCACACTTGCTACCACACCTTAAACAGCGATGAATAAAGAGATGCAGAAGAATAGTTAGAGCATGAGAGCAAAACAGCTATCCAATTACTATGGAGCCAATTCTATTTCCTTTCGGAAATGAACAAAAATCAACTACTGATTCGCTTTAATTATAATTTCATATATTCAGTCTTGCGAAATGGATATTATTTCTGAGTAAAGAAACCTAGTATGCCTGCCATAATGCTGGCACGGTCTGTTTCCGATTGGATGCTTTCGAAAGGAAAGCCAAGTACGAAAGTACGATAGTCCGCTCCTTTGTATGCAATACCTGCCGGCTGATTACCGCGTGCATAAGTGAATACAGGAAATGCGGGAGCTACCGGAACAATACAATCCGGTGCTGTTACAGCATAACTGTTCTCATTGGGCAGGCGGGGAATCGTAATACTGCGGCCTAATCCGTTGATCTGACCGGAAGTCTTGTCTGTCAGGCTATTCTGATAACCGTATTTCAGAACTTTCTCTGTAAACTCCCGGTTCCCTTGTGTTCCGCTCATGTCACTTCCCACATATGCACCGCTGACAAACAGATTACCGCCTGATTGGCAGTAACTTGTAATCAGTCTTTGCATCGGTGAAGAGAAGGTTTTGTAATAAGCTTTGGTTGCAGGATCTTCCTTCTCAAGTCCCAGTATATAGTCTACAATCGGGTAGTCTTCCAAAGTGACGATTCCATTCTCCACCGCTTCGTCACTGCACGAAACAAAACTGTATTTTCCTGCAGCCTGAATCGCTTTTCCATGAATGAAAGAATAGTCAAACGTATTCCCTGCTATCTCCATTCCTTCCAGTTCATTGCCACTGTGTCCCAGACTGCCTTCTCCTTCTTTGCCGGCTTGTGTACGGTTGAATCCGCTTTGTACCCCACAAAAAGAGATATTTGATAAATACGGTACTCCCGGATCTTGTTCCAGATCAAATCCGGCTCTGTCCGGGGTATTAATGACAGCCGGGCCACTGATTCTGTCGAATCCATTGACAATCAATATTCTTTCACGCTCACGTTTTGCCTTATAAGCCGAAAGAATTTCAGAAGGGAAGCTTTCTCCTCCCCGGTTTACGGCTGTTACTTTGAATGAATAGACTAATCCTGGTTCTACTTTTACACTATAATAGGGCTTACTGACCAGAGTCCCGTTGTCAAAGCCTCCGTAACCGATACGTGTATATACAATATATTCCCGTGGACGGGCTGTCGGTTCCAAAGGATCATCTTCTCCTTTCCAGGTAAGCTCCAGTGTATTTTTCTTTTTCCCGAAATGGATAGCGAAGTTGCTGACCGGCAGGGGCTGTACTATATAATCTTTACCATGCTGGCTATTCATAAACTGTAGGATACCTTTGTAGATGGCACGTCCTACGGTAAATTTGAAATTCGGATCATGTCCGAGCTGCATATCCGCAAAGTTCTGATGAGAGAGCAATTCGATAATAGTGGAAGGGATAGCGGGAAGTCGTGTTTCACTGTAGTTCCGGTTCCACATACTACGGCGTGTCCATGGTGATTGGTAGTTTAAACGAATGTCTTTCTGAATTTGGGTCAGCAGGATATCTGCAAGGTCGCGTGAAGCATATCTGTCTATTCCCGAATTTAGTTTGCCATTATTAAAATCGGTAGTATAAATGCCGAGCGAACCGATGATTTCATCATTCTTACTGCATCCTGCGTCACTGTGAAGTGCCATAGTCATTTCCAAAGGTACACCCAGCCCCGGTTGATTGGGGTTATAGACAGAGCTTCCGGACAAATAGTTGATTGTATTGGAGCGTGTATTGATATCGTCTGTATAGTCATTTTCTCCTTTACGTCCGGCATATACATCATAAGGCATTCCGTTCCATTGGGATGAATACCGTGCTCCTTCCAGATAACGAGGTAGTCCGCTTATTTTTCCTCCGCGTGAAATATTGCCCATTCCGCCTCCGAAACGTACAGCGTCTGCACATACTACGCCATGTTCGCTACTTTCATTGCTGAGTACGACCATGCCGTAGTCATTATTTCCTTTGTCAAACTCAAAAGTTCCGAGATATACCCAAGTGCCTCCGCCTATTTGCTGGTTGACTTTAAACTCAGTGACGCCTCCATTATGAAAAACAAGGTATTTGGCATCACTCACACTATTGGGTAATGTCTGGTAAGATACATAAACCGCATATTTTCCGGTTGCCGGCAGGGTAGGTACCCATTCGGCAAATGCCTGATCTTTGTTTTTCTTTTTTTTCTTTTCTGTCTGAATATATCGGCTGGTACCGTCTATGAAAGGATTTTCCCCATCCTTGTAAATTGCTTTTTTCTGAGCGAATCCCTTCACGGAAGTAGTTGCCCAACGTGCCTTTTTACTGTTTACTTCCAGATAGAGGGAGGCATTCGGAGTATCGTTGTCAACGATGATTTCATTTTTTTGTGTATCCCGTTCGCGAGGAGTATAAACAATGGCGCCTGCATTTTCCAACATTGGAATGACGTATGGAAGAATAAAAGATTGAGTGAACATGTCTTCTGTTGTACAGAACAATCGGGGGCGTTGCCATCCCCATTCGCCTTTATCATTCTTGTAATAAATCCCATGACTTTGCCAAAGAGCGATGTGTCGGTCTTGCAATCCACGGGATATTTCGTTAGGACGGGAAATCTTTTTCACCCATGGAGCACCTTTGTATTCTATGTTCAAAGACATACGTTCCTTATCTTTTTTCTTGCTCCTGTACAAGTTGGGAACTAAGTCTTCGATAGGCTTTCCATCTGCATAAATGGTGATCTGAAAATAATTCACCGGACCGGGGAGGAGTTCCTTCATCTGATTGTAGATCGTTTCTACTGTTTCTGGCAGAAATGGCTGGTAAGCGAAACTTTCTGAAGCGTAAATCTGAATTGTCCTGCGGTCATAATCAATATCGAAACTGTTCAGTTTAGGTGTACTGATTTTGGCTGTTGCTGTATATTTGGCAAAGTAATCCGTTAAACGCTCTTTTATATTTCTCTCAATATCCTGAGCGAAGAGAAGGTTGATGCCCATTGTCAGGCACAGAAGAAAGACTATTATTTTTTTCATCGTTCCACTCTTTAGGTTTTTATCCTATGAATAAGGTGCTTTTTATTTATCTGCCACTTTCCCCCTTTGATAATACTTCTAAGTTCATGATATATTGTGGCAAAATCTCCTGCAAAAATAAACAAAAAAAGAGTGGGAAGTATCGAACTGCCCACTCTTCTTTGATTGTTTTATATTCTATTAATTAAGAATCTTCTTTCTTATAGAGGTATGTATTCTACAAAGGCCTCCATTGCTTCATACGAAGCCAGTCCTAACTGGTCGTACAGCGTTGCAGTGCCACGGTTGCGGTCTTCACTACGTTGCCAGAACAAACGTTCGTCATTGCCCAGGAACGGAGCACTTTCCATCTGTGACTGGTGTTTCAGGATAGAGTTACGTTTTGCGCGAAGCTCTTCCGGGCTGATAGGAACGGCCATTTCGATGTTTTCAATTTCCCATTCTGCCCATGCACCACGGTACATCCAGATACGACAGTCTTTCAACCATTTAGCACCTTCTTCTTTTTCAAGATCGACAGCGGCAAATACAGCATCCGTACATACACGGTGTGTACCGTGTGGGTCAGCTAAGTCTCCGGCTACGAAAATCTGATGAGGTTTCACCTCACGGAGTAAGTTGCGCACGATTTCTACATCTGCCTCGCTGATTGGGTTTTTCTGAATCTTACCGGTTTCGTAGAATGGCAAGTCAAGGAAGTGTACCCGATCTAATGGAATATTGTTGTAAGAAGAAGCTGTACGAGCCTCACCACGACGAATCAGCCCTTTGATGGTCAGGATGTCGCGGCTGTCCATGTCACCGTCCTTCTTTTCTTTCAGGAATTTGCGTATTTCTGCATACTTTTCGCTGATTACCAAATCTTCACTGTTATTGAAAATTTGGTTGAATCCGTTGATAAAGTGCATGAAACGAACTACTTCTTCGTCACCCACGGCGATATTTCCGGAAGTTTCGTAAGCTACGTGTACCTCATGTTTCTGCTCTACCAGACGGCGGAGAGTTCCACCCATAGAGATTACGTCATCATCCGGGTGTGGGGAGAAGATTACGACACGTTTCGGATATGGTTTGGCACGCTCCGGACGATAAGTGTCGTCAGCGTTTGGCTTGCCACCCGGCCATCCGGTGATCGTATGCTGCAAATCATTGAAAATCTTAATATTTACATTATATGCAGAACCGAATAATGCCAAAAGTTCGCTCAAACCGTTTTCGTTATAATCCTTGTTAGTCAACTTCAGAATTGGTTTGCCTGTCAACTGACACAGCCATACGATAGCGCTACGGATCAGTTTGTCATTCCATTCGCAGGAAGTTACCAACCATGGACGCTGGATACGTGTTAAGTTCATCGAAGCCGAAAGGTCGATTGTTACATGAGCATTGTTGTGAGTCTGCAGGTAAGATGCGGGAATCGTGTCAGTTATCGGACCTTCCACACATTCTTTAATCATTGCCGCCTTGTTTTCACCCCATGCCAACAGATATACTTTCTTAGCGCTAAGAATAGTAGATACTCCCATTGTAATAGAACTGATCGGAGTATTTTCTATCGTTCCGAAAATCTTGGATGCTTCGTTACGTGATGCATTATCCAGCAAAATCAGACGAGTGGTAGAGTTCAGACGAGAACCCGGTTCGTTGAATGCGATATTACCTACACGACCAATCCCCAGCAACGCAATATCAATGCCCCCGAAACTTTCGATACGTTGCTCATACAGACGGCAGTACTCAAAGATTGTATCTTTGGCGATGGAACCGTCCGGTGTGAAGATATTCTGTTTGTCAATATCGACATGATCCAGCAACATTTCCTTCAAAGCGTTGAAGTTGCTGTTGATAGCATCAGAAGACAACGGATAGTATTCATACATATTAAATACGATCACGTTGCGGAAACTGAGTCCTTCTTCCTTGTGCATACGGATCAGCTCCGAATATACATGACTGGGTGAGTTTCCTCCGGGTAGTGCCAATACGCAGAAACGTCCTGCTTTTTGTTTTTCGCGGATGGTTTGTGCTATTTCGCAAGCAATGTAGTTAGCCCCTTCTTCTACAGACTCATAGATGTCCGTAGGAATTTTTTCGAGTCTTGTCAAGACCGACTTTTCAAATGCATTCTCCGGTCTGTAGTATCTGGGGGAGACCCTGTGGAGAGTGATTTGAGAACTAAGATTTGTTTTCATAAAGTTGTTAATTAAGTTATGTAAGATTAGAGTCCTTACGACTGTATTTTCACGACAAAGATACAAAAGAAGTCTATATAATTAACTACTAACTTCTAGGTATTGTTGCAGCTTCAAATCGTTTTTAACATTTGTTTGATAGCAAATACTATAGATGAAATTCGTCTGCATCTTTCCATACCGGGAACTTTTCTCTGAATTGCCGAAGGCTGCTCAGAGTAAGTGTAGCAGTCGTTATTCCTGCTGTATCATCGGGTAAGGAGGCCTTTTCTTCTCCGAAAGCCGAATAGATGACACTGCCTCCATTGTATTTTTGCTGATATCCGTCAATACCTACTCTGTTGACACCACATACATAGCACTGATTCTCTAACGCGCGTGCACGAAGCAGAGTGTCCCAAGCCAGACGGCGGGGGATAGGCCAGTTTGCTACATATATTAATAGGTCATATTCGTTGTTTACATTACGGCTCCATACCGGAAAACGAAGGTCATAGCAGACTAGTAAGCAGATATTCCATCCATGATAGGAGACAACGAGGCGTTTGTCACCGGCAGAAAAATGTTCGGCTTCGCGTCCCATGCGAAATAGATGGCGTTTATCATAATAAAATTCCGTCCCTTCCGGTGCGAGAAAGAAGGCACGATTGTAAAACTGTCCGTTATCTATTGCAATATAGCTTCCGCAGATGGCTATTCCGTATCGAGAAGCCCATTGTTTCAAAATGGTTATGGTTTCACCGGAATTTGGTTCTGCCAGTAGTTGGCTTTGCATGCTGAACCCTGTAGAAAACATCTCCGGTAAAACAACAATCTCCGTTGTTCTACGGAGGTTTTGCAACTTTTCGTGGAGCAGACGGAGATTTTCTTGTTTATTTTCCCAAACGATATCGGTTTGTATGATAGAAATCCGAATCGAATCCATAAAAAAAGAGGTATTAAGTATTAGGTCTTAAGTGTTAGATATTAAATATTATACCATGCGAAGTACTATATCGGTAACTACGGTTAATACTTAATACTTAACACTTAATTCCTATTGTTAAAGTTCTCCAAGAGCAAAATTCTCAGGATGTTTTCCCTTGAAATCTTTAAAATACAGTTTGATCTCGCGCATATCTTCTTTTATATCTCCCGACGGCATAACTGCTTTTGTTGACGTTATGGTCTTCTTGCTGTAATCGATGCCGATCAGAACAATAGGGACCTGAGCTTTAAGGGCGATATAATAAAATCCTTTTTTCCAGTTCGGATTCGCTTTACGGGTTCCTTCGGGTGTAATTGCCAGATGAAACTTTTTGCATTTAGCGAAATGCTGGACCATCTGGTCGACTAATGAAGTTTTCCGACTGCGGTCTACCGGAATTCCGCCTACTGCTTTAAAGAGAATGCCAAGTGGAAAAAAGAACCAGTCTTTTTTCATCATGAAACTTGTTTTACGACCTAATGCTCCATAAAACAGTTTTCCAATAAATAAGTCAAAGTTCGTTGTGTGTGGCGCGGCACATATCACGCATTTATCATAATTGGGTACCGTAACGTTTGTCTTCCACCCTAACAGGCGGTAATAGATAAAGCCATAAATTGCTTTCTTCATTCTGTCTTTTAGTTCAATTTTCCGATACCGTCAATTATCTCGTTAATCTTTGCATTAAAATCAGCTCGGAATTTCTTATAAAAACCTTTCACATTTCCCGGTTCTGTATGGCTGATGCGGCTTAGAAATTCATCCTGCATCTTCAGTACTTCTGCCATCAGCTCGTCGGCTTTGGCTTTGTCAGTGCCGGGGATAAACATACTGTTGATTAAACACTCGGTGAACAATTCTCCTGCGATATAGTTTACATTCTTCTTGAGTTCTCTTCTACTTGCCATAATATTTACATTTGATGGTGAATAATAAAAAATACTTGGGTAAAGATAGATACTTTCTTTGATTCTAGCGAATAATACGGGAAAAAAATAAAGGGAGACTTTGACATCTCCCTTTGCAAATACAACAAACATTTGAACTTGTTATCACGAAAAGTTATTTGTTCTCAATGAGTTTTATGTTGTTCTTTCTGTAAATTTGTATATGCAGATTCTCTATATCAAAGTCCTGCCATTACTTTTGCAAGCAATGGCAGGACTTATCATTAATAATCCTTGCTCCGTGTTGACTGACGCTTTCCTTTGTTGCCGAAGGTGTTGAACCGATAGGCAATATATGCCATAAAGTATACGTTAGAAGTACTGGATTCTCTATCGGTGATTGAATTTTCGGAAATGGAACGTTCCGAACTTTCGTTCTCACGGAGGATATCATATAGGTGAAATCGGATGGTTGCTTTTTTCTTTTTGAGGAAGCTTTTTGAAATTTGGGCATTCCATGGGGTACGGTTAGTGTCATTTTTACCTCCATATCCTCTTTTTAACCTGCAATCAATATTAGATGAAATTTTGATATCCCAGGGTAAGTTCAAATTAGCTTCCACTCCGAATGTATAATCAAATGTTTCCCGTTGGTTATCCTTTTTGATAGAATGTTCAGATTTTTGATATCTGATTCCTGCCGATAACTCGCAGTCAATAAGATCACTACGGTAATTCCCTTTTAAGCGTTCTGATAGAAACAGGTTGGTGGTATTGCTCTTGACTGCATCTGATTCTTTGTTTAGTACGGTGAATCCGACAGAGTTGCCGTAATTAGCATTTGTATATGTGTTTACTGTGAATTTTTTGTTAGATAATGGGGTGCTGAAAGTGAATGAGCCGTTTATTCTCCAGTTTCCATTCACATTTGTCGGTTGGGTAGTCCGGCCTCCGGTATTTTCGTCATATGTCACAATGCGGGTTGTGCTATTTATAGTATTACTATATGAGAAGTTAGCATTGAAACTACGCAATGTTTCTGTGAAATAAGTGTTGAATGTCGCTGATATATTGTTATTAAATGATGGCTTAAGATTGGGATTGGTTAATCGTATGTTTAGGGGATCTGAAATGTCGTTTTTCGAATATAAGTCGGTCATGCTGGGTTGTGTCGTTCTCCCACGATAGTTTATTCGTAAGGTCGTTTGTTTTGAAAAGGTATATTTAAAGTTCATAGTGGGGGCGTAGTTTATTGCATTTCTGGACGAATATTCGAGGGTCGTATCCCGCATATAGCTTTGGTTCGTTGTTTGTTGCGGTTCTATTTCTATACCTATATTATAGAAATAATTGGTACGAATGGTACGGAAGAAGGCGCCGACTTGGTGAATGGAATATTTGTTTTTATAACAGTCACTTTGTGCTGTATCAGGATATTGACTATATGAATCTTCCAGATCATTCCAGTCATAAGCATACTTCTCGGAGAGAGAAGAACGGTGCTGATAACTATAATTAATTTCGATGAAGTGATTGGTAAATACAGGTTCCATGTATGTCAGCTGGACTCGATATTCATGATTCCGGTTAAGATTATCAATCCATTGATTTTGGACTTTTATGCTATCACCATACTTCAGGTAATAGGTATTCGCAAGACTATATCTGTCGGAATTGCCGTTGTCCAGATTATAATAAAGGCGTAAAGCGATGTTTCTCCCTTTGCTGTTCAGTTTGCGATTGAACTGCAAAGAGCCGTTAGTGGAGAATCTGTCATTTGTTTGACGGTTCGTGGCCTCCTTCTGGTTAATAGGAATTAATTCGTTATTAAGTGTTTCTGAGAAACTTCCTGAATTGGAATTTCCTTTAGAGAAATTAACTGATGGTCTGTACATAATAGTAGTAAGACTATCTATTTTCCATTCAAAACGGAAATTACCGGAAATAGCATCCGTTTTTCCATTGGACTGATTATTTTGCTGGGAAAGCTGCGAGGTATTATCCGACAAAAAGGATTCTGTATGACGTTTGCTCCATGAATCTCGTTGATTCTCTCTGATTTCGATGCTACCTCCATATTTAAGCTTCTGGGTATTCTGAGAATAATTGACACCTATTCTCTGGTTAGAATTAATGCCATTATCGTTGGCAGTGCCATTGATTGACAGGTTCATTTTGTCTTTAAAACGATTTGCCATTCCCTTCGCTCTATAACGGTCGCCGTTTCCATATCCTGCTTCAAAGTTACCGTTCCATCCTTTTTTCATGCTTGGTTTTACGCGTAAGTCGAGTACCATTTCTTCTTTTCCATCATCGACTCCGGTGACGCGCGCCATATCTGACTTCTTTTTGTAGGTTTTTAGCTGATCGATCATATCGGCAGGGAGATCTTTTAGGACTGCATTGGGATCGTTAAGGAAAAACTCTTCCCCGTCCATCACAATTTTTTTTATTTCTTCTCCGTTGATGGTTAGCTTGCTGTCTTCGTTAATTTCTGCTCCGGGTAATTTCTTGACTAATTCTTCCAGTGCTGCTCCTTCATTGACACGGTATGCAGAGGCATTATAGGCGGTTGTGTCACCTGCAACCACTACCGGGGGAGCTTGTGCTACGATAACAGTTTCTTTTAGAAGTATAGCATCGGGTTTCAGTTCAATTTTGCCAAGTTGGATGATTGGCTTAGTTGTATTGTTTATTTGCAGGGTTTTAAATTCAGTAGTGAATCCGATAAACGACAACTTAATCAGAAAATGTCCGGGAGGAGCTGTAAGTGTAAAATTACCTTGTTCCAGGCTGGAAACTCCTTTTACATAATTACTGTCGGGCAGAGATAATAACTGTATGGTAGCTTGTCCGATAGGGAGCTGAGTATCTTCTTCCAGAATAGTCCCCTGAATAGTGACATGTTTAGTTTGCGCTTGAACAAAAGCAACATCTATACATGATATAAATAGTATGAATAGTAGTATGTAAGTCTTTTCGTTCATAAGGTTACCCATTATGAGGCGTTTTAGTGTTTATGGTATCGGTCACAAAGGTCTTAATTTTTTTTGTAAAGTAAGTTTTTTAAGAGATAAATAAAGTTTGAATTTTGACCACAATGGTTTAAAAATAGTTCAAAATGCCGGATTCTTGCAAATTGAATGATAATTGTTCTGTTTTGACTGATTTGAGGACCTTTGTATAATAATAATGTCTCATCTTTGCAACGGATGAAGTTTTCAATAGGTAATAGTTTTGATTTTAGGGTAACAACCAGGATTAGTTTTTAAATTCTCTGTCGGTCTTAATGGAAACATTGACCGGCAGAGAATTTCTTGAGAATTTTAATGTATCATGAAAACAATAGATTGAAAATGAAAAAGCCTTTATTGTATTTACTTGTTTTATTGGTTGCTGTTTTTAGCACTTCCTGTACCCAATCTTCCAAAGGGACTTTTGAGGTAGGAGATAAGACTTTCCTGCTCAATGGAGAGCCGTTTGTAGTGAAAGCTGCGGAAATTCATTATCCTCGTATTCCTAAAGAATATTGGGAGCATCGTATCAAAATGTCTAAAGCTTTAGGCATGAATACCATTTGTCTTTATGTGTTCTGGAACTTTCATGAACCGGAAGAAGGAAAATACGACTTTACCGGTCAGAAGGATATCGCTGCATTTTGCCGCATGGCACAAGAAAACGGAATGTACGTCATTGTACGTCCCGGACCTTACGTTTGCGCAGAATGGGAAATGGGCGGACTACCTTGGTGGTTGCTGAAAAAAGAAGATATCAAACTTCGTGAACAGGACCCTTATTATATGGAACGTGTAAAATTGTTTATGAACGAAGTAGGCAAACAACTGGCTGACCTCCAGATTAGTAAAGGTGGTAATATTATTATGGTACAAGTGGAGAATGAATATGGTTCGTTTGGTATAGACAAACCATATATTGCTGCCATAAGGGATATGGTGAAACAGGCCGGTTTCACGGGAGTTCCTTTATTCCAATGTGACTGGAATTCTAATTTTGAAAATAATGCATTGGATGATTTACTTTGGACAGTTAATTTCGGTACAGGGGCTAATATCGATCAGCAGTTTGAACGTTTGAAGGAACTTCGCCCCAATACTCCGTTAATGTGCAGTGAGTTCTGGTCCGGATGGTTCGACCATTGGGGAGCCAAGCACGAGACACGCAGTGCGGAAGAATTGGTGAAGGGGATGAAAGAGATGCTCGACCGTAATATTTCGTTCAGTTTATATATGACCCACGGAGGTACTAGCTTCGGACATTGGGGCGGAGCGAATTTTCCAAATTTCTCACCGACTTGTACTTCTTATGATTATGATGCACCGATTAATGAATCGGGGAAAGTTACTCCTAAATTCTTAGAAGTCCGTGATTTGCTGAAACAGTATTTGCCGGAAGGTGAAGAACTGGCGCCTATACCGGATTCTATTCCGACAATAGCTGTTCCTGAATTTAAGTTGGATGAAGTAGCCGTCTTATTTGATAATTTGCCGGAACCGAAGATTAGCAAAGATATCAAGTCGATGGAAGCGTTTGACCAGGGATGGGGTAGTATTTTATATCGTACCACTCTTCCGGCCTCTAAAGAAGAACAAACTTTAATTATAACTGAAGCCCATGACTGGGCACAGGTTTTCCTGAATGGAAAGAAGCTGGCTACGTTAAGTCGCTTGAAGGGTGAAGGTACAGTGATACTTCCTCCGATGAAAGAAGAGGCCCGACTGGATATTCTGGTAGAAGCAATGGGACGTATGAACTTCGGTAAAGGAATTTATGACTGGAAAGGTATTACCGAAAAGGTAGAATTGCAATCGAATGATGGGAATATTACATCTTTGAAAGACTGGCAGGTATATAACATCCCGGTTGATTATTCATTTGCACAAAATAAAAAATATGAGAAACGGGATAATACAGAAAAATATCCTGCATATTATCGCGGAACATTTACTTTGGATAAAGTGGGCGATACCTTCCTGAATATGATGAACTGGAGTAAGGGGATGGTCTGGATCAATGGCCATGCAGTGGGCCGTTATTGGGAAATCGGACCTCAGCAGACATTGTATGTTCCGGGATGTTGGTTGAAAGAAGGTGATAATGAGGTTGTTATATTGGATATGGCTGGTCCTGTAAAAGCTGAAACGGAAGGATTGGAACAACCGATACTGGATAATTTACGAGTACATGGTGCTGCATATGCTCATCGTAAAGTTGGGGAAAATCTGGATTTGACAGAAGAAACTCCTGTTTATGAAGGAACCTTCAAGCCGGGAAATGGTTGGCAACATGTGAAGTTTGATAAGGAGGTGCCTACCCGTTATTTCTGTATGGAGGCTTTGAATGCTTATGATGGCAAAGATTATGCGGCTATTGCCGAACTGGAACTATTGGGAACGGACGGTAAGCCATTGTCACGTCAGCATTGGAAAGTGGTTTATGCCGATAGTGAAGAAACGGAAGAAGCTAACAATATAGCAACTAATGTATTTGATTTGCAGGAATCTACTTTCTGGCATACAAATTATTCGACTGCCAAACAGAAGTTCCCCCATCAGATTGTGATTAATCTGGGTGAAGATAAGGTGGTGACCGGATTCTCCTATCTCCCACGTGCCGAGGCGGGTAAGACCGGAATGATCAAAGATTATCGGGTATATATAAAGAAGAATCCCTTTAAGCTTTAAAAGGAAATGAATGTAGAATAACAGATATAGTGTGTATTTATAATTTATAGGGTAAAAGGTTAATTATATTGTTCATTAAATTATGAAATAGAGAGTGGCTTTCACGTGAGTGAAGGTCACTCTTTTAGTTTTGTTCGCAATTAAATTATTTTATAGTAACTAAAACCCTGATAGTGGTTATATTTGTTCTCTCATCTGAGAAGGTGATTTATATAATTAACTAGTGTGCAAATGATGAAAAAAAATGGGTTTAGCCGGTGTGCTGAAATGTACATCGGTCGTTTACGAAAAGAGGGGCGCTATTCAACAGCGCATGTGTATGAAAATGCACTTTTTTCTTTCAGAGGGTTTTGTGGTACCTCTACTGTGTCATTCGGACAAATAACTCGCGAACACTTACGGTGTTATGGGCAGTATCTTTATGAACGTGGTTTAAAGCCTAATACGGTGTCTACGTATATGCGTATGCTACGTAGTATTTATAATCGGGGAGTGGAGTCGGGAAGGGCACCTTATGTTCACCGATTGTTCCATGAGGTGTATACGGGAGTGGATGTCCGCCAAAAGAAAGCTTTGCCGGTAACAGAGTTGCACAGGCTTCTATACGAAGATCCGAAATCGGATCATTTGCGGCGTACGCAGGCTATTGCTGCTTTGATGTTTCAATTCTGCGGTATGTCGTTCGCTGATTTGGCACATTTGGAGAAGTCATCCTTAGACCGGAATGTTATTTACTAAAGTTTCCCACCCAAATAAATAGATAGA
>NZ_KV804298.1:0-36286 GCF_001811315.1 Bacteroides sp. HMSC067B03
GAAAATGGAAAGGATGCTTCCACGTACCGAGAGGACTGTATCAGTGCTGGAAAACACTGGAAACGATCTATTAAAAATAAAATACTATGTTAAAGAATCGAATTATTGGAATATTTATATTGCTTCTTCTATTTTTTTCATGCCAGCAGAAAGAGGAAGTGATATGTTATGGAACTCCTACTAATGACTTAATAAAGTTGCTGGATGAGGAAGGATATCGACTTCGTATCTATTCATCGGTGCATGAAGCACTACAGAAAGCCCCAAAATAGGCGGGCGTATTATTATTGAGTGAATCCTATCCTAGGGAGGGAGTGAAGCTCGATACAGCTGACCAAAAAATAATCAAAGAAAAATCACTGCGAGTATTTATGGAGTTTCCACAATGTGTAGGAGCTACTGAATGGGTGACAGCCGATACATTGGAATTGGAACGTATTGTGGTATGTGATTCATTGAATTCACTACTTCCCTCCATGAGCTTACTTTCGTTTCAACGCTGTATTATGAAACAAACCCCAGATCCGATTGCTAATCCCTTGTTAGTAGCTGCAAAAGTGGCAGGCTTCAATGATGCGGTTTATGGACTGAAAGATACACCCACTCAACCGATACTGTATTTTCATAATGACCAACTTCTCCTTTCAGCCACTTGTATGAGTAATTTTGCTGAAGGCCGTTACTTACCGGAACAACGGGTAAAGGCACTGTTCGAATATATTTTTCAGTGGTTGTTAAATAGAGAAACATTCACTTTTTCTACTTGGACTTCTTATATTCGTCCGACTTATACAGCTACTGATGTGTTGCCGAAAGATGCAGGAATGAATAGCATTAAAAAAGGAGTAGAATGGTTCTACAATGGACATTTCTTGGTGCATTCCGATTGGAAGCATGATTGGGCTGATAAATATATGGGTAATGGTATTGCCCCGGTAGGGCCTGAACTTCCACGCAACTTTAAAGATGGGGACGGGTCATTAGGTATTTTGGAAGGACATATGTCCGGTATTAAATATGACGGTACGCAGATGTATCGTTACTGGATGCGTGATGATGTTCAAGGAGAAGCTTCGTTCGCTTTTGCAGCTGCCGGTACACTACTGGATAATTCACAATATACAAAGGTAGCTGCCAATTTACTCGACTATTCATTTACCGAGTATAGAGATTCAGTACGCAATGATCCCAAATCCCCATCATATGGTCTGTTAGGATGGGCTTATACACATAAAGGCACTTATTATGGCGATGATAATGCCCGTTCATTATTAGGTTCCATCGCTTCATCAGCATTGATGAATAATCCTAAATGGGATAAACAAATAGTTGAGGGCATTGTAGGTAATTTCCGTACTACGGGATTAAATGGATTTAGAGGACAAAATATTCTTGAGCCTGATTTACAGAAACGCGGCTGGAAATCATACTATAATGCTGACCTGGTAAATCTGCATGCTCACTTTGAGGCCTGGAACTGGGCTTGCTATCTTTGGCTCTATAACCAAACACATTATCAGCCGCTGCTTGAACGCGTGAAACGTGGAATAACCATGATGATGGAAGGATATCCGGAACAGTGGTCGTGGACTAACGGCATTCAACAAGAACGTGCCCGTATGATTCTGCCGCTAGCATGGCTCTATCGGGTAGCACCAACAGAGGAACACTTAGATTGGCTGCATTTTATGACAAATGAACTACTTAGAAATCAAGTGCCTTGTGGAGGTATTCGCGAAGAACTGGGTGATGAGTCGAAAAGTCTTTTTGGGCGTACTCCTTCCAATGCGGAATATGGCAACAACGAAGCACCACTAATTTTTGACAATGGCGATCCGGTTGCTGATATGCTTTATACAACAAATTTTGCCTTTGTGGGGCTGTGTGAAGCTGCTAAGGCAACTCAGGATACTACTTACATAAAGGCTGTAAATCAAATGCGCGATTTTTTAATTCGTATTCAAGTACGTAGTGATAAATTCAAGAACGTAGATGGTGCATGGTTCAGGGCGTTCAATTATGAAGATTGGAATTATTGGGCTTCGAATGCTGATGCCGGATGGGGGGTATGGAGCACTCTTACCGGATGGATTCAGAGTTGGATTGTAGGTACACAGTTTGTTCTTGAAGAAGATTCATCATTATGGGATATTGCTAACCAAAAAGATGTTTCTACTGTTGCCAGTGAGGTAATTGAGGAAATGATAACACGCCAACTTTAAATAAGATATATACATATTATTAATAAACTTCTAACTTATGAAACACAAAGCTATGCAAAAAGGTCGTTTTTGTTCTATGAGAATATTATTCTTCTCATTAACAATACTTTTTGTATGCGCATCGAGTAGTTATGCGCAAAGTACAGTCAATGGAGTCGTCATAGATGCGACAGGGTTACCGTTACCCGGAGTCAGTGTGACCGTAAAGGGGAGCGCAACGGGCACAACTACTGATCTTAATGGGCAATTTACCTTGAATGCGTCCAAGTCTGCTACATTAGTGCTATCATATATAGGTATGATAACACAAGAGGTAAAAGTAAACAGCCGTTCTATGATCAATGTTACCCTTCAAGAAGACATTAATAGTCTCGACGAGGTGGTAGTAGTCGGTTATGGTACTCAGAAAAAGATCCATCTCACAGGATCAATATCTTCGGTATCTTCTAAAGAATTATTGAAGTCAACAACAAGCAACGTTTCGCAAGCCTTGGTCGGCAAGTTGCCGGGATTGATATCTCAACAAGCCACCGGAGCCCCGGGAGCTGATGATGTTTCATTGTTGGTTCGTGGACATTCCACATATAATGGAGGTGACGGACCTCTTATTCTGGTAGATGGTGTAGAACGCAGCATGGCGTATATCAATCCTAATGAAGTGGAATCAGTTACTATATTAAAAGATGCTGCCTCGTGTGCAGTGTATGGCATGAAAGCTGCTGCAGGTGTAATATTGGTTACTACCAAACGAGGAACGGAGGGCAAAACTACCATTAATTATAAAGGGTCGCTCACTTTGTCACATGCTACTACGCTGCCTGAATTTATGAACGGTACACACTATATGCAATGGTATAACTATGCTCGCCGCATGGATGGTGAGAAAGCCTACTTTACCGATGAAGAGATTGCCATGACTACCAATGGAGATCCTACTGATGGATTTGAAAATACCAATTGGCAGGAACCTATTTATCGTACTACTTTGATGCATCAACACAATCTTTCCATCAGTGGTGGTAACGAGAAAACCCGTTACTTCCTCAGTGGGGGATTTATGAAACAGAATGGCTTTATTAAAGGTTTTGAGCTGGAACGTGGCAACTTCCGTTCGCACATTGATACGCAAGTGACCAAAGATATCAGCGTGTCACTTAACGTGGCCGGTAAGATTAACGACTATTATCAACCAGGTGGCGACAGTTATGAGAATCAAACGACCAATAATGTGGTGGGAGTATTGCTTTATGCCGCTCCGTTTGTTCCACTCGAATATGAAGGGATGCCGGCATCTGGTTATCGTGGCGCTTCAAATCCTGATTATGCAGCTGGACATTCGGGCTATAGTAAAATACGTACAATGCGTCTGGAGACATCGGCCAAGATAGAATACTCTTTCCCCTTCCTCAAAGGTTTGAAAGCTGGTATGTTTGTAGGTTGGGACTGGCAAGATCGCGATTCACGCAGCTTCAAGTACTCTTACGAATTGATGCTTTATAAACCTGAGTCCAAGAAATATGTACGTCAGTATGCTTCTAATTTGCAGCCAACAGGGGGGATGTCAGTCGGTGACGAGAAAGAACAGCAAGTAGTATTACGCCCTTCTGTCTCATACAACCAAAAGTTTGGTTTGCATGATGTAGGTGCACTATTCCTTTATGAACAAACTGAGCGTAAAGGAAATACGCTGACAGGTTATCGCTCCGATTTTGCACTTCTCGATATTGACGAGTTACCTTTTGGCTCTACTATTCATCCCACCGATGGTAACTTCTCCAGTAGCACGCGCCAGGCCTATGCCGGTTATGTTGGCCGTTTCAACTATGCTTATAATGACCGTTATTTGGCTGAATTTACTTTTCGGTACGATGGCTCTTATCACTTTAAAGAGGGTAATCGCTGGGGATTCTTCCCATCGGCCTCATTGGGCTGGGTTGCTTCTGAAGAAGATTTTTTCAAAGAACTCTTTCCTCAAGTGGAACGCTTCAAGTTAAGAGCCTCTTTCGGTATCTTAGGTAGCGACAATGTTGATCCTTTCCTCTATCGCAAACAGTACGCATGGTCAAAGAATAGTACAGTTTTCGGTACCACTCCACAAGCGGTGAATACCTTGTATAATAAAGTATCTTACCCGATGGAGAATCTTACTTGGGAGAAATGTCGTTCTATCAACGCTGGTTTTGAACTTTCGGCATGGAATGGTCTTTTAGGCATTGAGTTCGATGTTTTTTACAAATATACTTACGATATCCTTCGTTCCATTGGTGGTGTATATCCTCCTTCGCTGGGAGGCCATTATCCGAGTATTGAAAACAGTGGTACGTTTGATAACCGTGGATTCGAGATTACAGTAAAACACCGTAATCACATTGGCAAATTCAATTATAGCCTGAATGGTAACCTTTCGTTTGCCCGTAATAAAATACTGCGTATGACGCAGGCTGACAATACTAAACCTTGGCAGAACCGTCTGGGGACATCGGTAGGGACCATTTGGGGATTGAAATCGCTAGGTCTGTATCAGACACAAGCCGAGATTGACGCAGCTCCATTACCCATCAGCGAAATTCCCCGATTGGGTGACATCCGTTACCTCGATTATAATGGTGATGGACTCATTAGCTGGGATGATGAGGTGAAGATTGCACGCCCCACCACGCCTGAGATGATGTTCTCGTTGATGGCCGACGCCAACTGGAAAGAGTTCGACCTCTCTGTTCAGTTGCAAGGTGCCGCTTTGTGCGACAAGTTGCTTTGTGGCGAATGGAATAACGGTGCACGTGACCAGACTCCACTTACACGTCCTTTCTATGCCGGATGGGATAACGCGCCTTACTACTTGGTAGAGAACAGCTGGCGTCCTGACAATACCAATGCTGAATATCCGCGTCTCAGTACAGTGGCTTATGCTAATAATGCGCAGGTATCTGACTTTTGGAAGCGTAATGGTGCATACGTACGCCTCAAAAATGTAACTTTGGGATACACCTTGCCACAGTCATGGGTAAAGAAATCCGGGATCAGCAATCTTCGCCTGTTTGCCAGCGGCTACAACCTTTTTACTCTCACCGAGTTTAAGTACCTCGATCCTGAGGCGGCCAATGTCATTCAAGGTTACTATCCGCAGCAACGCACCTTTACGTTTGGTGTAGACATAACGTTCTAAACCCTATGTACAACATCTAATAAAATAAATTAGCATGAAAACAAAAAATCTATTACTAGGATTGGCTCTGTCGGCCCTCGCATTGCAATCGTGTAATGTACTCGATATCGATCCTACTGACACCTATAGCGAATCTACAGCCTATGCTTCTATCAAGAACCTGGATCTTTATGTCAAAAGTTTCTATGGCGTGTTTTATAGCAATGCCGATATCAATGTGGGAGCTAATCTGGCCATGGATGATGGTGTGAGTGACCTCATTAAATATTCTTGGTTCAATGTAGCTGAGGGCAGTGTGAACAAACTTTTTTATTACGACAATATGATGAGTCCTGATGGTAATTATCGTTCTAATTGGGATGGCATGTACGAGCAGATTCGCCGGTTTAATGAGTATTTTTACGATGTTCATAGTGGCTTTGCTGATAAATTGGATTCCGATCAGTTAGCCATTCGAACAGCCGAAGTTCGTTTTATGCGTGCTTTTGCTTATCAAGAGCTGGTATTGCGTCATGGCGGTGTAATCCTGCGTATCAACGAAGACCGCGTAGATGATCATAACCAGCGCGCACAAGCTCGTTCGTCAGAAGACGATTGCTGGACTTTTATCCTTGACGAATATGAAAAAGCAGCCCAAATGCTACCGGAAGAATGGACAGGATCGGAGGCAGGCCGCCTTACAAAGGGGGCTGCTTATGGCATGAAAGCCCGTGCCGCTCTCTATGCCAAGCGCTGGCAGGATGCTGTTAATGCAGCATTAGAGGTAGAAAAGCTGGAGAAAAAGGGTGTATATCAACTTCTTTCAGGGACTTCTAAGGACAGTTATATGCAAATTTTCAATACTGTGAATAATAAGGAGCTAATTTTGCCTGTCTATTTTCAACAAAAGACTAAGCAACACATGTTTAATCATTTCTTCTGCCCACCCTATGACACAGAAAAAGCAGGCTTGCAACCTGGCACGTTGGGTGCAGCCGCTACGCCTACCGATGAGTATGCTTCTGCATTTGATATCAAGGTGGGTCAGGAATGGAAATCGTTTGATTGGACCCATTTGAATGAATATTCCGAAGGACCATGGGGAAACCGCGACCCACGTTTCTATGCTTCTATTCTCTACAATGGTGCCAATTGGACAGGACGTCAACTTGAGCTTTACGTAGGTGGTAAAGACGGATACATGGATTTCTCTACATCGGCAAGTCAGGACTATGTGCGCACTAGTACCACCGGTTATATCTTCCGTAAATTTATGGATGAAAGCGACAATATCAACTACGTAGACATTGAAAGTACATCCTACTGGATTGAGATGCGTTATGCCGAGATTATTCTTATCCTTTCCGAGGCCTATGCCCGTTTGGATAAGTTCAAGGAAGCTTACGACTATCTCAACAAGATTCGTACTCGTGTGGGATTGCCTATCTTAGCTCAGCAGTCTACCTGGGACAATTATCTTGAAGATCTCTCGAAGGAACGTGTATGTGAGCTGGGACTCGAAGGACATCGTTGGTATGATCTTGTTCGTTGGGATATTGCTCAAAAGGTACTCAACGGGCAACGACTGCATGGTATCAAAATTGAAAAAACCGGTTCAAGCTTTCTTTATACCCGTGTAGAATGTGACACGCAGGATCGTAAGTTCCCTAAGAAATATAATATTTTCCCGATACCTTCCAGCGAGCTTCGAAATAACATAATGTGTGAGCAGACTCCTAGCTGGAAATAATTATGGTTACCATTTAAATAAGTAGACAATATGAAACTAAAACATATCATAAATAGCTTTTTGGCTTTCTCGCTCTGCCTGGCGGGATGTGTTGACCCTGACGATTTGGTGAGAACCGAAAGTGAAATTACCGATCAACTCATCATTACTGGACGATTTGCAGGTAATGAGAACACTGAGTATGAAACCGTTATCGACCGTGCCAACGGTACTGCTGTAGTGCAGACTCCCTACTACATCTCAGATACAGAACCTATTCAAGGAGATATTACCCGTATGCGACTCAAAGCTACACTTCCTGTGGGTGCCCGTTTTGATCCCCCTTTGTCGGGTATTCACAATTTGAAAGAAGGATTCTCTTCTACCTTAATCGAAGCCGATGGTTCCAAGAAAAACTACACTTTTACAGCTATTTATAAAAAGTCGGAACGTGCCAATATCATTAAGGTCGAACTAGCCAATGTACGTGCTCAGATTGTAGTGGCTGATCCTGTTGAAGAGGGTAAAAAAGGACAAATTATTATCTATAAGACCTCGTCAAGTATTGACGGAGAGTTGCAAAATGCACTTATCACCATTGCTCCATGGGCGACTATTGAATCGGATGCTTACGATCCCGTGACAAAAATCCTCGATTTGAGTGTGATGCCTACCGTTACTATCACTGCACAGGATGGTGTGAAGAAGACGGTATACGAAACTGTGTACAAAACTCCTGAGTTTGTGGAATATGGTGTGGGTTATGTGGCAGGGCTTTTTGGTTTCCAAACTTTGAAAGAAAATTCGCATGGTTTTGAAGTGGGTGCCAATCGCACTATGGCTGTAGTAGATGATTACCTTATCCTTAGCAATAGTAATAATTTCGTCAATATGCCGGTGTTCAACCGATATAACGGCAAGTTGCTTGATCAGGTAAAGGTGAACGTGGCCGGTATACCATCTAATCGTATTATACGTGCTATTACCTCCGATGATAATGGACACATGGTAGCCATGGCTTACGTGAGTACTCGTGCAGGAAGCTATGCCACTCCTTATACGGATGTTAATGTATGGGTATGGAAAAATGGTATAGAGAACACTCCCACATTGATACTTGATAAACCTTTCAGTGATCCAGTTTTCGATCAGGCACCTATGGGAGTTAACTGGAACTATAATATTGATATGGGTAGTTCTATTCACATCACAGGTGACATTACTAGTGGAAAAGCTGTACTCACCACTACGTCTCCTTTCTCATACCGTATGGTATTTATCAGCTTTGTCGATGGCATAATGAGTGGCAAGGCGCATGTGGAATTTGCTAATGTGAGTGGTGCACGTGTAGAAGACTATACGAAGATCCTTACAACTAATACGGAGAAACCTTTCAGCTACATATCTACACCGGCCAATGAAACTAATATGGTGATTTGTGCTCCTGTTGGTGATAGTGCAGACAGAGCTTTTGCTTTTACTGTTCCCGATTCACATTATTGGGGTTGGCAAGGATTCACTAAAGGCATCGATTATGTTGATTTTAACGGCGCAAGATTGTTGGCTGTTCAGAATGGTTCAGGTTCTTTCAATGGAGCACAACGCCTTTATGTGGCTGACATCACCAAGAATCCCAATGCTAATTCTATGAGTGATGGCTTCATCTTTGATTCACAGCAAGGCAATACAATAGGAAATGCAGATGTGCCGGGCGGCGTACCGGGCTCAGGTTACACAGCTACGGGCTATACCTCTCCTTGGGCATTTGATGGAGTGAGCAGTGTGCTTGGTGAGAATATTCCTTGCACAGGTGATGTGATTTTTGCCAAAAGTCAGGACGGATTGGCCGTACAGGTATATATGCTTACTACCGATCATGGCTTGATAGCTTTCGAACTCACAAAGTTCAAAGGCCTGTAAACGGTACCTAACGTTATTTTAATACCATTTAAACGATATTCAAACGACTATTTAAACATCATAAAACAATGAATAAGAAACGTATGAAAAAGATTATTCTTACTTTTGTATCACTACTGATGGGAGGTTTATGCTCAGTATTGGTAGCTTGTTCCGATGAGGAACACACCGTTCCTGTTTTTCCAGAAGACGGCAGTGGAGAAATTGAAATTAAGCCCGACCAGAAATACGATTGGGAAACCAACCGTCAGTCAATCTTGGCTAATACCGATATGGTACTTTTTTACTCGGGTGGTGACCAACGCCCTATTTGGACGCAGGAACGCGCTCAACCCTATATTACTTATGTAGACGAGCAAAACACTTCACACTGGTTCTTTGATAGCTTCCTCATGCTTGAAATCCTCAATACTTCCGACAATTGGCAGACGGTGAGAGAGTATACCAAGGGGATGCGCTATGAATCAGCCACCAAGGCTGAGTGGATGAAACTCATCGATTGTTATTTCAATTCAGAAACTGGTATTGCAGCTATCGAAGCGGGTGTAAAAAAAGCAATGACTACCATTGGGGAACCTGCGTACAAACGCCAGGTAATAATTGGCATTCCTGAGCCTATTGACGTACAGAATGAATTGGTGTCAGGTTCGTCGAGTGTATATTGGGGTGAAATTGATAATGTGTCGCTCGACTTCTCCAAACCTGCTGACCGTGTGAAAGCCTGTAAGTGGTTCATCGATCAAGTGCGTGCTCGTTTCAACGAGAAGAGGTATCAATATGTCGATTTAGCCGGGTTCTATTGGATTGCCGAGGATGCCTCACATACCGGAAATATCATTACCCCCATTGCCAACTATCTGAACGAACTGAAATATAGTTTCAACTGGATTCCGTTCTTCAATTCCGATGGTCACGAGTCTTGGAAAGAACTGGGATTTCACTATGCTTACTACCAGCCCAACTACTATTTTGATGATAAAATACCTCTTACACGTCTTGATGAAGCCTGCAAAGAAGCTTTGCGTTGCAATATGCAGATGGAGATGGAGTTCGAGGACGATGTGTTGGCAGCTCACGGCAAAGCTTACCGTTTGGAAAACTATATGGCAAAATTCAAGGAGTATGGTGTATGGGAAAAATGCCGCTTGGCTTACTATCAGAGTAATAACGCATTGCTTACCTTGAAGTACTCTAGTGAACCGGCTGACGTGGCTCTTTATCATAAGTTCTGCAAGTTTGTTATAGAACGCCCTATCCGTGATTCACATTAACAAGTAAATTTCACATTTGCAATCGAGGGTGTCCGAAGAAGGACACCCTTAAAATTCTTATAAAAAAAGATTTTCCTCGCATTTGAATAGACGATATGCTTATGAACAATAAATACTTTTATCTTATACTACTTTTTTTTATGGTGAGTTGCCAAAGAAATCAAGATCCGGCTACAAATACACTTAGTGAAATGTGCGAACGTTTGTTTCCTCAACATGCTCACTCTTTCCAATTTCAACTTCTGACTGATTCTGTAGATATAGACCGCTTTACACTTGAGTCTGACAATGGGAAGATTCTGATTAAAGGAAACAACCGGAATTCATTGGCCGTAGGACTAAACCATTATTTGAAGTATTACTGTCAGGCACATGTCTCTTGGTATGCTTCGGATAGTGTAGTAATGCCTGCTCAACTACCTGAAGTAGAAGCTCCCGTTATTTTACGTTCAAAATGTAAGAATCGTTTCTTTCTTAATTATTGCACCTTTGGCTACTCTATGCCCTACTGGAAATGGAGTGATTGGGAACGACTTATTGACTGGATGGCTCTGAATGGAGTAACTATGCCATTGGCTATCACCGGTCAAGAGTCTATATGGTATAAAGTATGGACGGAGATGGGACTGTCTGATGAGGAGATTCGTACTTATTTTACAGGTCCGGCTCACCTTCCTTGGCATCGTATGTCAAACGTAGATTATTGGCAAAGTCCGTTACCTCAATCATGGTTGGCAGACCAAGAAAAACTACAGAAATTAATTCTTGAACGTGAACGGGCTTTTGATATGACTCCCATTCTACCAGCTTTTGCGGGACATGTTCCCGCTGAACTAAAAGAACTTTATCCAGAAGCTAAAATCTACACAATGAGTCAATGGGGAGGATACGATGAAAAGTATCGTAGTCACTTCATTGATCCCATGGATTCGCTTTATTCAGTCATTCAACGTCGTTTTTTAGAGGAACAGACAAAAGTGTATGGCACCAACCACATTTATGGTATCGATCCTTTCAACGAGGTAGACTCACCCAACTGGAACGAGGAGTTTTTGTCCAATGTATCTGATAAAATTTATAAATCGATACAAGATGTGGATTCCGCTGCTCAATGGTTACAGATGACGTGGATGTTTTATCATGCCAAAGAGAAATGGACTCAACCCCGTATCAAATCCTTTTTAAATGCTGTTCCCCAAGATAAACTGATTTTACTTGATTATTATTGTGATTATACAGAAATATGGCGTGATACAGAGCAATACTACGGGAAACCTTATATTTGGTGTTATTTAGGAAATTTTGGTGGAAACACTTTTTTAGCTGGTGACCTGAATGATGTAGATTTTAAAATTGATCGACTTTTCAAAGAAGGAGGCGATAACGTATATGGTTTGGGAGTGACGCTTGAAGGTCTTGATGTAAATCCTTTAATGTATGAATTCGTCTTTGAACGTGCATGGGAAAATTCAATGCCTGCCCACCAGTGGATTGCAAATTGGGCCCAATGCAGAGGGGGGAATGTAGATAATCATATTGTTAAAGCATGGAAACAACTATATGAGAAGATCTATACCTCAGCAGCCCTTTGCGGACAAGCAGTATTGATGAATGCTCGTCCACAGTTAGAAGGCGTAGAAGGATGGAACACACTTCCCGGGTACGATTATAAAAATATCGATTTGTGGGAAATCTGGAAGGAGTTGCTGAAAGCTGAAGGAGTATATCATTCTGAATATCATTTTGATGTAATTAATGTGGGAAGGCAAGTTTTAGGTAATCTTTTTGCTGACTATCGTGATAAGTTTACCGATTGCTATCGGAAAAAAAAATTGGAAGAAACTAAGGTGTGGGGACAGCGTATGGACCAACTTTTGCTCGATGTAGATCGATTGCTCTGCTGCAGTCCTGTTTTCTCAATAGGCAAATGGATAAAAGATGCCAAAGATTTTGCAGTGAATGAACAAGAACAAAAATATTATGAAGAAAATGCACGGTGCATTCTTACGGTGTGGGGACAGAAAGATACCCAGCTTAACGATTATGCCAATAGAGGATGGGGAGGATTGACACGTACATTCTACAGAGAACGCTGGAAACGTTTCACAGAAGAAGTAATTGCCGCTATGACCAGGCATAAAAACTTTGATGAAGAGAAATTTCATCAGGATATTACACAGTTTGAGTATGAATGGACATTGAAAAATGAAGATTTTCCAATCACTTCTGAAGAAAATCCAATATCTTTGGCTAAAGAACTGATATTGAAATATGATGATGACTTCCGCTCATTATATCCGTAATTGTTAACTAATTTTTCGTAACTATGAAATTTATAATTAAAAATATTCTGATCATATGCTTATTTTGTTGTGCCTCTTCATTGAATGCACAGCATACATTTCCATACAAGAATCCATTACTTCCCACTGAAGAACGGGTAAACGATCTGTTGAACCGTATGACGTTACAGGAAAAAATAGCTCAAATCAGCCATTTGCAATCGTGGGATGTATTTGACGGACAAAAGCTCAATACCGCCAAGTTAGCAAAGATGTGTGGTGATAAAGGGTATGGCTTTTTCGAAGGCTTTCCACTCACGGCAGCGCAATGCAGGAAGAACTTCCGCATTATTCAAACCTATTTACTGGAGCAGACACGTCTGGGTATTCCGGGTTTTTCGGTAGCGGAGTCACTTCATGGAGTGGTGCATGAAGGTTCTACTATCTATCCGCAAAATATAGCTATAGGCAGTACATTTAATCCTGCATTGGCTTATGAAATGACAAAACATATTGCGGGTGAACTTAATACAATCGGGGTAAAACAAGTGTTAGCTCCTTGTATAGATGTAGCTCGTGAGTTACGTTGGGGCAGAGTGGAGGAATCGTTTAGTGAGGACCCCTTCCTTTGTGCTCGTATGGCTGTAGCAGAGGTTAAAGGATATATGGATCATGGCATTTCACCAATGGCAAAGCATTACGGACCGCACGGCAATCCATTGGGCGGCTTAAATCTGGCATCAGTGGAGTGTGGCATTCGTGATTTATTTGATGTCTATCTGAAACCTTTTGAAGCCATACTGGCTGAAACCGATATTTTAGCAGTTATGTCAAGCTACAATGCCTGGAACCGTGAACCCAATTCAGCTTCAAAATTCATGCTGACTGATATTTTACGTGACCGTTTTGGCTTCCGGGGCTATGTTTACTCTGATTGGGGAGTTATTGATATGTTGAAGAACTTCCATAAAACAGCTGATAATGATTTTGAAGCTGCCAGTCAAGCACTTACGGCCGGTTTGGATGTTGAAGCGTCGAGTCTCTGTTTCAAGTCGCTTGAGAGTAAAGTGCTGGCTGGTGAGTTTGATGTACGCTACATCGACCGGGCGGTGAAACGTGTGTTACGTGCTAAATTTGAATTAGGTTTGTTTGAAGACCCTTATCTTGAGAAAAATTCATATCGTTGGCCGTTACGTGCCAAAGAATGCATTTCACTTTCACGTCAGATTGCTGATGAATCGACAGTACTTCTGAAAAATGAAGGTAATTTGCTTCCATTGGATATAAAGAAACTTCGGTCGGTGGCAGTAATTGGTCCTAATGCAGACTGTGTGCAATTTGGCGATTATACATGGAGTAAAAACAAAGAAGATGGTATCACACCGTTACAAGGCATCTGTCGTTTGGCAGGCAAAAAGGTGAAAGTGAACTATGCCCAAGGCTGTTCTATCGCTTCGTTGGATCAGTCAGGTATTGAAGAAGCTGTACGTGCGGCTCAACAGAGTGATGTTGCATTACTATTTGTTGGCAGTTCAAGTACCGCTTTTGTACGCCACAGCAATGCCTCTTCTACCAGTGGCGAGGGAATTGACCTTAGTGGTGTTGAATTGACTGGTGCTCAAGAGGAACTGATTGAAGCGGTCTGTGCAACAGGTAAACCGGTAGTCCTAATATTGGTAGCCGGTAAACCGTTTGCTATACCTTTCGCTAAAAAAAATGTCCCTGCTATTTTAGTTCAATGGTATGCCGGAGAACAAGCAGGTAATTCCATTGCCGATATTCTTTTTGGTAAAGTAAATCCATCAGGGAAAATTAGTTTTTCCTTTCCTCAAAGTTCCGGTCACCTTCCCGCTTTTTACAATCATTTGACCACTGATAAGGGATTTTATAAAGAGCCCGGAACTTATGAATTGCCGGGACGAGATTATGTGTTTTCTTCTCCGAACCCTCTTTGGGCTTTTGGTCATGGATTGAGTTATACTACATTTGATCTGGTTTCAGCGATTGCCGACAAAACTCACTATCAGGCTCATGACACCATAGCCGTAAAAGTAAAGATTGCAAACAGTGGAGAAGTTGCCGGCAAAGAAGTCGTTCAACTTTACATACGTGATGTTGTCAGTACTGTTATGACACCAATAAAGCAGCTGAAAGCTTTTGAGAAGATAAGTTTGAACCCGGCCGAAACGAAAGAGATCACATTGAAAGTCCCCATACACGAACTCTACCTGACCGATAATATCGGTAATCGCTACTTGGAACCCGGGACTTTTGAGATAAAAGTGGGCACTGCATCAGATCGCATAACCCATCGTATTTCTATCGAAGTAGGGCGTGAACCTGAGAAGACTCCTGTAATTGATTCTCCTCAAATCATTAAAGTCACGCCTAGTGGCGAGTTTATTACTGTACAGGGATTTGTACGTGATGCACAAGCTACTCCAGTAGCTTATGTCACGGTTCGTGCCATTTCATCCGGTCAAGAGACTCAAACTGATGAAAAGGGATTCTATTCTATCAACCTTCGGACTGATGATTCCATAGCTTTTGCCAAAGCAAGATTCATCACTCAACAAATGGAGGTGAAAGGACGCAAAAATATTAATATCAGATTAGTGAAGTAAAGAACTTTAATCATAAGATACTATGTCATTTTCAGTTTATAGGAAGATAATAAACTTTATTTTATTACTTATGGCAGGTAATCTGTCTGCTCAGGTAACCTACTATGATGCGGCTGAATTCCAGTTATTGGGAAAGGCTACCACTGCTACCACAGAGCGGTATGTACGTTTGCCCGATTCATTGGAACATATTTCTCGTTTACCGTTATGGCAACTAAGTCGGAATTCATCGGGTATGGCAGTGCGTTTCCGAAGCAATTCCACTCAAGTTGCAGTAAAATGGGAATCATTGGTTAACTTCCATATGAATCATATGACTGATGTAGCAGTGAAAGGACTTGACCTCTACTGTCTGGAAGGAAAGAACTGGTACTTTGTGAATAGTGCCTGTCCCACGGGGAAAAATACGGAATCTAGCCTCATCAGCGGTATGGAAGCCAAAGAACGGGAGTTTATGATTTATTTGCCGCTATACGACGGACTGGTTTCTTTGTCGATTGGAATCGATGCTGATGCCAGTATCAATCAGCCCGCGGTGGAAAGTCCTGTACGTGAAAAACCTGTAGTATTTTATGGAACCAGCATTCTTCAAGGCGGATGTGCCTCCCGTCCGGGCATGGCTCACACCAATATTATCTCACGCCGTTTGAATCGGGAATGTATCAATCTTGGATTTAGTGGTAATGCTTTTCTTGATCTTGGAGTAGCTCAAGTGATGGCTGGAGTAGATGCCGGTGTTTTCGTGCTTGATTTTGTACCCAATGTCACGGTAGAGCAGATAAATGAGCGAATGGAGAGGTTTTACCGTATTCTTCGTGACAGACATCCTCACACACCTGTCATCTTTATTGAAGATCCACAATTCATGGATTCTTACTACAACAACACCAATGCCCGGAAAATTAAGACTTTGAATGATGCCTTACGTCGTATATTTAATGAGTTGAAAAAAGGAAAAGAAAAAAATATATACTATATATCCTCAAAGATGATGCTTGGAAGCGATCGTGAGGCAACAGTAGATGGCATTCATTTTACCGATGTGGGTATGATGCGTTATGCTGATCTGGTGACTCCAGTGATTAAAAAGCTACTTAAAAAATAGTGGTTTTATGGCTCATTCACTATTAACTTTGTCTGAAAACAAACTATATGAGAAAGAGTAATGCATATTATTATGATCCTTGCATCAAAGCTATAGATACGGGGTATCATGGTATTATTTGAGAAATCGATAATCAATATGACTGTCTTATGTTGAATAGAATGTCTTTATGCTATTTTTTCTTTACTTTCGATGACTGATGCTTTTGATAAATAGATGAAACTAGAGTGAGAAACCACTAAGATATAGAATTTATATACAGAATTGTGCATAAAACAGCTGTCGTTTGCATATAAATTACCGTATTATTTGCTCAAAACATAAGGTTGATTGTTGTGAAACATAAGAATGATTGTAATGAAACATAAGGTTGGTTTTAAAGGAACGTCCCATTGGTTTAAAAGAAACGCTAAGTACGTTTAGAAGGAACGTATTTTAGCCCTGAAATAGGGGGTATTTCATTTATTAGACCCAGTTTTAGGCTAAAAGTTAATAATCAGAATAATGCGAAGTAGCATAAAAAAATAAGATGTATTACAGGATAGTGTGAGAAATAACGTAAAAAGAACATATACATGGATATATCTGCAACAAAGTGATTTCTTATAATGGCAAATCTCTGCCATTTTATCCTCTATTCTGTACAGTGGATGGAAATACGCCTGACAGAGAATTTATAATTAGCAAAATGACAAAATGCCATTTTGCTAATTATAAATTCTCTGTCCTTAATAAAATGATTCTGGTTTTAATGGCCAATCTGTAATCGTTGATATATAGGGAATCAATGATGTAGCCATTTTTGTCTGTCCTTTATAGTTGGGATGCCATACTGCTCCTAAGTCTGTAGTAACATTAAAAAGTCCTTCGGGAAGAACGGCTATATAAACTTTCTTGTCATTCAGTTCTTTGCGCATACGTTCCATGTATTCAACGATCTGTCGTTGGGCAATAGCCGGACTGATACATAGCACAGGGATATCTCCATAATTCTCACGGAGACGATTGATCAGTAGTGTATAAGCACGAATAAACTCATCTTCCAATGGATATAATCCGGTTGAGAAGTCATTGCTCCCTAAATTGATAACGACCAGATCCGGCTTGTATGTTTTAAAATCCCACTTTTTATCCAGATCCATATCAAATGTATTCAGCATACGGTCTTTCATTGTCACGGCAGATACCCGGACAGAATCACCATAATTGCGTACTACTCCTCTTCCTGAGTGTGCTATAAGTGTGTAGTCCGCATCAAAGTAGCGGGCAATAATCGTGGCATAAGACAAATTGCAGTTTTCAGTTTCAGCTTTGTAGGGTTCACTACGATCTTTTCCTTCAACTCCATAACCACACGTCAGTGAATTACCGATAAACTCGATATGTCTGGATGGACGGTCCGTTTCCTTTTCAAGTTTTCCTCCGGCAGGAAGCACAAATTGATGAATCGTTGTTTTGCCCCATTCTCCTTCAGTGCGTTTCTGAATCAATACGCGATGTACTCCCTTGTCAATGCCGGATATAAAATTAATCAGAGTGTCCTTGCCGGTAACTTTTACAATCTTATGCAAAAGACTGTCAATAAAGACGTTGTAATAATTGATGCCTGTATCTGATACTTTCAGAGACAATTCACCGCCCGAAAGCCGTGTACGGAGATATGAATGCAAAAAATAAACGTTTCGTCATGACTTCTATCTTTATTTTAATTCAAATCTGAGAATTTCTTTGATGTCTGTAGCCGACGCTGCTATGATGCCGAAGATTACTAATACTGAAGAATCAACCATGAATATTTATCTTTCTTTATTTACACACGAAATAAAATTCGATCTGTAAATTCATAGGTTTTACTACTTCATTAATTTTTTAATGATTGGAGTCACCAGATCTGCATACCTCATCATTCCTAAGTCTGTAAAATGAATACCATCCACTGTTGCTTCCCCGTCATTACCTATCATGTTTTTCGAATGAATCAAGTATATCTTCTTTTCACCTTGTTTCTTTAGTGAATTAAATATCTCATTTAAGGTCTGATTTTTCCTTTTCACTTCACGGTCTATTCTTTGGTCGAATAATGTGTGAGTGAAGACAGGGTCTTCTATAAACACAATGGGCGTATCAGGGTGCTTATCCCGGATGATTCGGTAGAAAGTTTCCATTCGTTCCCCCATTTGTTCAACGGAAGCATTGGGTACAAAATCCAGCACAAAGACACTGGCATCTACTTCTGACATTATTTTTGCTACTTCCAGATCGAGCAATGCATTGCCACTGAACCCTAGATTAATACACTCTCGGTTGAGGCGTCGTGAAATGATGTTAGTATGTGCCATTCCCGGACGCGCTGCACATCCTCCTTGCAAGATACTGGTACCGTAAAAAGCAACAGGCTTTTTGCGGACCGGACTGTCAACTAAAGGTTGGTCAATAGTTGACAATGAGTCTACTCCGATAGACAGGGAGGCGACTCCGTCATATAAAGGCAGATAGAGCATGTATTCCCTTTCTTTGGGCTGCATGTTTGCAATAATCGTTGCACTGTTCGTTTTAGCAGTAGGGCGGGCACTGTTGACAAAACGCCAGTCACCGTTTTCCTGAAGGCAATAAAGGTCGAGTCCTTTGGTTCCTACATCCGTCATATGATTCATATGATTATTAAAAAGAGCCTCCCATTTTACCGCTATTTGGGTGGAGTTACTCCGAAAACGTATTGCCAGACCTGCGGAGTTACGGCTTAAGTTCCACAACCGTTCGCGAGATACGTTCTTCAATGAATCCGGAAATCTTTCATAACGAGTTCCGGTAGCTTCAGTGGCTTTCCCAAGAAGAGGGAATTGTGACGCTTCATGATACGTCAGTTGTGCTTGCAGGTCGAATCCAAACAAGCACAACATAGTAAGAATAAAAAAATGTTTCATCATTTACTTAATTCCGACAGCAGTCAACACTTTCCGTTGCTTGCCGTCACTGCCTTTAATTGTTTCTTTTCCGTTGACCAGCATACATGACGAGCCGCCTCCATCTAAATTTAAAGCCTCTGTACAACCCAGATCCTTCATAACTGTGGCTACATTGGCAGTAGTTAATCCTGCTACTCCTTCTGTCATGTTTCTGCCTTCGCATACAAAGATAATCATTTTTTTATTATTTGTATATCCAATGGCGGTACGAGGTTGATTAGATGCAGCAGAAATATTCAACATCTCCTGTACATAGGTATTTTTGATTTCACCTCCACGCAGTAAAACTGTTACTCCTCCGATACCGGTGGTTGCTTCCAATGCCTTCGCACCACTGGGAAAAGTAGATGACGGTGCCGGAAGCGGGTCCTTTTTTATATCATTGTCAGCAGGGGCAGGGTAACAGTAATTGATTCCATCGGAACCTTGATAAGTCCATGTGGTTTGAAATGTTCCATCTTTCATCTGACAGAAAGCTCCTAAAGTCGGATACCACATCGTAACCCAGTCCTCTGAATAATAATTCTGATTAGGAGCTAGTAATTGCCCATTACGAATTACCAGATTCTGTGAATAATAGAACCCGCTGCTAGCGAAGAACAATCCGCCATTAACAACGATAGGATCTTTAGAAGATTCATAAAATTCCGAAGGAGTATTCAATGCCTTTCCTCCATATCCATTAGCTTCTTGTGAAAAGGCAATATCTCCCAGAACTTCGAATTTAGCTTTAGTCATATCGGCAACGGCTATATATGCAATAGCCTTTTTCCCGGCTAAATTCTCTGGAGATTTGTATACTTGAATATAATCGGGAAGTTTGCCGAGATTATCGACAGCCGTCCATCCTTGTTCTATAATATCAGGATTCGGGTCTTCTTCTTCGGTATCCTGATCCCATTCCCACGGATGATCCGGATAGTTCTCTCCTCCACATGAACATACGGAAAAAGCAAATAAAACTGTTGCTATAAAATACAATCGTTTGATTATCATAATCATGTCCTCCAAAAACATTTTAGTTTGGTAAATAATATCGTTATAAGTAAAGCCAGAGAAGTTACAATGACTCCTCTCAAAAAGCCAAGCCATGCATTTTGATCCAGATAAGACAGGTAAGTTCCCAGTCCTGCGAGGTTTAATATCGGCAATACGACCAGTTGAGTGGATACATAAGCAATCATAGGATTCTGACCTGCGTATTCCAGTGGTCGTGTCAGTCTTCTCCATGAGTAGATATCACACATGATGGAAAAGGCAATCATAGCCATAAATGCAAGTCCAGCTGACAGAAAATAGTAGCTGTAGGTAGAAGGATCTTTCCGGATGCCTCCTTCGTAGGCTTCAAAAGCCAGTCCCAGTAGTACCAGATAAGCACCTGCTTTAAATAGCCTGTACCAATAATTGGCATTTTTCCCTTCAATCTGTAGCAAAACGTACAAAATGCTTAGGATAATGATACTTCCTGCCAAGTTGAGAAGCAAATACCGCATATACAAACCGTACAAATTCAAAATAATAAGTCCGATAGTAAGCAGGAGTATCCAGGGCATTCTTTTATACTCGTCATTGTTGGAAGCTATAGATGGCGTTGTCTGTTTGCTCTGCAGCCATCCGTACAGATACTCTCCGGCAATCGTACCGGGAATTACGATAAACAGATATTTCAGGTAGGCAAACTGATACATCCATGGTAACGGAGAGAATGTCATCACAGCATGATTCCATGATTCCGGATTCTCTTTCCCCAGAAATACTGCCATGATAAATGGCAGTATGCCGATACGAATCCACGGCTTATTGATTGTAAAAGTATAGATTAACGAACCGAAGATTGCCATATTGGCTAATACCAGAATGATGATATTGCTATATCCTAAACTAAAGGTCCGCCCATCGGCATACGTGATGTTCAGCAACATGATGACACCGATGAAATAAGCAGCTATTTTAATCAGTAATCTCACGTATTCCGGCATCTTGAACGGGATTCTCATAAACATGGGAAACATCAATGCAAAACCGGCTAACGCAATCAGCCATGACCGGATATCCTGTGGAGAAGATACCACCCAAGGATAGATATGTTGAATGTAAATAGCAAAAAAAGTCAGACGAAAACCTCGCAGTACACTATCGTATACAATCTTCCAGCGGGAGCTGCCTTTTCTGTATTTGTTACCTATTGAAAAAGGGAAGGCAGCTCCCATAGCAAACAAGAAAAAGGGAAACACGAGGTCTACCCACGTGATGCCATATATAGAACCATCGAATACAAAATTAGAACGAGGTCCTACCTGGGCATGATACATCCAGCCGGGGAGTACTCCCCAAGCGATACTTCCGGAAAGCACCATCGTAAGAATTGCATATCCTCGGAGGGCATCCAAAGAAGAAGCTCGTATATTACTGTTCATATTTATTTTTTTATTGTTGTACTACGATTCGGAATGGTGAAGCCGGTATCTCCGCATTATTAAAAAGATCACCTTCCATATAATTGCGGAAACAATAGCGCACTTCGACGGGATGGGATATGGAATCATTCCATACTTTTACACGTGCGGAGCCATTTATAATTTCTGCTTCTGCCGGCACAATCCTTCCATTCTTATCTACCAGTTCGAATCCTTTCAGTCTTTGGTTTTCGGGAATAAGTCCTTCATTGCCGTTCTCAAAAGTGATTTCTACCACATTTCCTTTCAGTTGACAGCTTTTATAAAAAGGCCCTGCATATAGGAAACCTTCTTTGCCATAGGTTTTTGCCAGCGCCCAATATGCCAGCCGCTCACCGACCTTGATTTTATAAGGAGGATGAATAAACTTTTCACTTCCTGCATCGGTCGTTGTCACCATCCCTACATTGGGAACTTCGTACATAAGTTCCAACTGACACTGACGAAACCATGCCCGGTCCAGCTTATCTTTCCCTTCTGCCTGCCAAGGAGTGATTTGCACATAATATAAGGGCATTCCGGGATTATTGAAAAATTCTCTCCACTGTGCCACCATGGCAGGAAACAGTTTCTTATAAAGAGTCGGATTGGGAGAGTTCGACTCTCCCTGATACCAGATAACCCCTTTGATTGGGAATCCTTTCCAGGGATTTACCATTGCATTCCATAACAAGGTAGGGGTACCTGCAGGCCATTCAAACTCGGCTTGGTTGATATCCGGCAACTGGACTTCAGGAAAGTGTTGCAAAGTTTCTTTATCCATCCAGGTTTCTATTTTCGAAGCACTCCATGAACAATGAATGAGACCGACAGGGACATCTAATGAATGCTGTAACAAGTCACCGAAGAAATAAGCGACAGCACTAAAATCTCCGACTTCTTTGGGAGACAACTCCGACCAATGACCTGTGACGCCCTCTTCTTTAGGAGTTGTACTCCAATCTCTCTTGACGGTAAACAGGCGTAGTTCCCGCTTAGGATCGGCGGTTACAATATAAGGTTGCGAACCGTACACCGGTTGTCCGCGAAATCCCCTGACGGGCATTTCCATATTAGATTGTCCCGAGCAAAACCAGACTTCGCCAATCAGAATATTATTCAGCGTCAGTTTTTCGCCATCCGAAAAGGAGATTGTATAAGGACCGCCTGCGGCAGGAGTGAGAAGCTTTAGCTTCCAGTTACCTTCCTGATCACTCCGGGTCGTTACTTTATGCTGATTCCATGATGCAATCGCAACGATTTGTTTATTGGCGGATGCTTTTCCCCTAAAGATTACTTCCGATTGTTGCTGCAACACCATGTTGTCTCCCCAAATGGAAGTTAGCCTGACTTTTGCCTGTATTCCCAATGGGAATAACAGGCAAATAATCCATAAGTAATATCTTAGATATTTCATTGTTTCTTATTTAGAAATTGTTTGCAGGTAAACATTACCGAAGCGGTCTGTTACTTTAATTTCTATGTTAGCTCTCGGATTTTCAGGAGTGGCACGAAACATGTGACCGGTGTTTGCTGCTGATATCCAGCTTTGCATGGTTCTTTTCTTATCCGTACATACTTTGTGTGCATAAGGGTCGACTCCTGTATATTGAGTCATTGCTCCCATTACTTTCCCGTTTTCCAGCCATTCTACTTTCCAGCTCTTATCCCAGTTCCATACGTTTGCTATAATGTCTTTTGGAAACTCCTTGGATGTTCCTGCTCCGTAACTACGGAATTGGTAATCTTTCGGATGACCGGCACTTTTATAATACCATTTTACCTGATTGCCGTCTACTTCATAGACTCCGTATCCTTGGGGAGTTCCGTCTATGCAGACATCTGCATGCCACCAAATGCCGCATACGGCAGCTGTGTTATGTTCCATCTGATGATCGTTGAATACGATATTGGAGTTAGAATGAAGATGTCCCGTCAGAAAGTGGGTTTCGTATCCGTCCAATAATCGGTGAACAGATTCGGCATTGATCGTTTCTCCCGCCAGCATACCGTAATCATAGTTGAAAGGCCTTTTCTGTTCCGTTATCCGAGTGGGGATATGTGTCATGAAGAATACCAGTGTGCCTTTAGGTACATAAGATAAATCTTCTTCCAGCCATTTGAAAGTAGTTTCATCTACATAACCGATGTAGAAGTATTCACGTCCCACATAAAAGTTGTTGTTTATAACAATATAGTGGGCATTTCCTTTGTTGAACGAATAATGGGTAGGACCGAAATATCCTTCGAAAGTCCGGTACGATGTTTCATGAGTAGCTCCGTTACAATCGATATCGTGATTACCGATTGCGCGGTATATGGGTATATCCAGTTTTTTTGCTTTATCTATATAAGGTGGAAAGAAAGTGGCTGGTGTGTCCCAGAAGATATCTCCGCAATTCAGTCCGAATACATCACGATCGGTATGTTGGTCGATTAATTGTTTATAGTCATCGACGATGGGGGCGTACAAATCCCAATGTTCTTTCAAGCCGGCTTGTACATCTGCTTCCAGTACAAACAGATGTTTGCTGTCATCTTTAGGATTCTTCTTCAGGCGGAAGTTATATTCATTTGTCTTGCTCAGATCAATTTCCTGATAGAATCTGGGAATGGTCTGTTCGCAGTCTGTCAGGTATCCGGCAGGAGTTGTGATATATACAAAACGTGTATTTCCGAGATTTGGCAGATGATAGATACCGTTCTTGTCTGTAGTGACACAACGCAGTCCGTCTGTCACTACCACATTGGCTATGCCTTTGCCGTCGCAGGTAACGGTTCCTTTAATCATTCCCGCTTCATCCAGCTTGGTTTCATCCAGTGCTTCTTTTAGTTCGTCCCACCATCCGTTACGAATAATATGTACAATATCAAAAATCATCACACCGTCCGATTCTTTCAGATTCATGCGTACCGCCTTCTGAAACTGATTTACATCTCGTTTGTAATCTTCTACATACAGTCCTCCGCATACGGGTACTGCATCTTTCAACAAGTATTTGGAGTATTTGCAACCTCCTTCTACGCATAGATATTCTCCGGTAGAAAATTCACTGTCCGTTTCATTTTTATGTTTGCCGGATGACCGGTAATAATCGTCGAGTGTTACATTCCAATAATAATTCCCGTTTGTGTAGAAATCCAGTAATTCGGCAAATCCATAATTCTTATAGTCGGGTGTTGCCCAACTGAAGTCTTTGCTGACATCATACTTCTGGCTTGCCCAGTTTACTCCTACTTCGAAGTAGGTAGGATACCATGCCCCTGTGTAGGCCGCCAGCATACAATCGGGATTCACTTTTTTGATGGAAGTACGTACGTCTTTGATGAAATTATAGATGACGGAAGCCCTCCATGTCAGCCATTGATGATAATACGGACCACCGACACGGTCAATTCCTCCTTCAGCATTAGGCCGCCATTCAAGTATATCCTCCGGAAATCTGTCTATCTTCTTTCCTATAAACTTCTCGAACATTTTTCGGGATTCGGGAGAGAAATCAGAGTCGATACAATCGTAACGGGCACGATCCAGCATAATGCCGTCGAAAGCATAATTCCTGACTACTTCCTTGATAATGTCTATTTCGTATTTCTGCACTTCCTTTAATGCCGGATTCAGGAACATGGTAGGTTTTCCTTCTATTTCCGTTACGGGCAATAATCCTTTGCGTGGGACATAATTGATGGCCTGCCATTTCTTATGCTTATCAAAAACGGCACCACGCTTTACGATATTCTGTCCATCTGCAAAAATATTCATCCCGGCAAAGATAACCATCCCATGGGCATGGGCTGCCTTAATAAAGGTATTGATAAAGTCAAAATCCGGACGATCGAAATTCTTCCAGTTCTTTTTCTGTGCGGCGTATTTGCTGGGGTATAGCACTTCACCTGTGTTATCTTTTATATCCAATACTAAGTGAGTGATTCCTGCTTCATGGCATTTGTCCACATAGTAACGGATGGAATCCGGGTAGCTGAATCTCTGAAAATTTGCAGAACAATCCAACCACATCACTTTGGATTTTCCGGTAGCAAAAGCCACCATTCCAATCCATAACAGTAGGGAGATAATTGAGAGTCTTTTCATATGTTTATAGGGTTCAAATGTTTATTATTTCAGAGCTCCTCCAGCTCTCATTCCATTTTCAACTTCTTTCCATAATCCTTTATTGATGATATGTACTATGTCAAATACCATCAATCCGTCTGATGCTTTCAGGTTCATTTCGATTGTTGCCGAGAGTTTTGCAGGGTTATCATAGAATTGATCTACCAGGATCCCCCCCATGAATTGATTGTCTTTCATTATATGGCGTAATTTCTGACACGATCCTTCTACCGAATACCATGTGCCGCTTTGGCCTTGTGAATCGGTTTCGTTCCATACAGTTTTCTTATTCTTCAGAGATTCTTCGATTGTGATATCTGTATAGTAGTTGCCGGTAGCATAGAGGTCGATCAGTTCTGCATATCCATAGTTTTTGTATTCCGGAGTAGCCCAATCAAAATCTTTACTCGGGTCATACTGGTTACTGGCAAAGTTGACTCCCACTTCATAATAGGAAGGATACCAGGCACCCGTATAAGTACCAAAAGAAATGTCTGGATTGACAGCTTTTACTTCCTTTCGGGCAAGAGCCATAAAGTCGTAAATATTCTTGGTACGCCATTCGGTCCATTTCAGAAAATACTTGCCGCGCTCGGGATAATATTTGCCGTTGGAGTCTTTCTTCCATTCAAAAATATCTTCCGGGAATTTTTCTACTTTTTGTCCGACATATGCTTCAAACTGCTGGCGGGAGATATCGGAAAAGTCGGCGGAAATACCATCATATCTTACTCTGTCCAGCATTAATCCGTCTAAATCAGGGTAACGTTTAACCAGGTCTTTCAGGACATTCAGAATATGTGTCCGAAAATCCTCGTTGATAGGGTTCACCATGGCAGAATATTTTTTCTTTTCGTTTGTTATGGAAGTCATGCCTTCCGGAGTATATACAACAGATGCCCACTCGGGGTGAGTGGAATACACCAATCCACGGTCAAAGTAGTTATGACCGGCAACAAATACATTGAGAGAAGCATGCACTTCTATTCCCAATTCATGCGCTTTCTTGATAAAATGTCCCAGATAGTCAAAGTCTTTACGTTCATATCCTTGCCATTCGCGCATCTTAGGTGCGAATTCTGTGTCGAACAATACTTCTCCCGTGATAGGGCGTACATCAACAACGGCGTGGGTAAAGCCCAGTGATTTTATCTTAGTCAGATAATAATCTATTGAATCGGGATAGCTGAAACGTTCAAAATTGGCTTCAGCATCAAACCACATCAAGGCAGGTTTTACATTTTTGTCTGCTGTCTGGGGTGTAGTGCTTTTACATCCTCCCAGTGCTGTGATCAGTAAAACGGATAAGAGTGCTAGTGTTATTTTCTTCATGTTATTATATGCTATTCAGTTATTCCTTTTATTTCATCGCAAGTTCGATGCCTTCTTTGGCATATTGCCACTGACCGGCTTTTTTCAAATGAATCATATCAAACAGGAAATATCCGTCACATACGTCCATACAAGCTTTTACAGACTGTACGATTGCTTGGTTTTCTTGTTCCTGGGTTGCCTGATTGTTGGTATCCCAGTTACCTACATCCGGACCTCCGGCTACAATAGGACATTCTCCTTTAATCTTATCTTTCGCCAATGAACAAAATCCTTCCATAGTCCATTCGGTAGTTCCATGTACTTTAAGCGGAGAAGCATAGGCACCGATAAGGATCTGATCCATGCAGGCAGCATAGCCATAATTCATATATTTGCCGGTTGCCCATTTGTAATAACGAGAGGTATCATAAGTGGCAGCAGCCCAGTTAACGCCTACATCATAATAGGAAGAGTACCAACCACCTACGTAAACTCCAAATTTAATTTTAGAGTTGACTTCTTTGACGGCAGTGCGTGCTTTCTGCATAAAGTCATAAATCACTTTTGCGCGGAATTCCAACCACTTAGTCATATATTTAGGATAGGTGGCAGGAAGACTGGAAGCACCCGGTGCCAAAATGTCGTCCGGGTAATTTTGGATTTTTATTCCTCCCATGTAAGCCTCGAATTGCTTACGGGACTCTTCAGAAAAATCGGCTTGCAGATTAAGGAAGCGTCCACGGTCTAAGAAGATACCGTCCAGATCGTAGCTTGCAAGATCTTTCAGTAAGTTACAAAGGAAAGTTTGTACTTCCGGATGGGCAGGATTGAAGAACTTGGCACTTTCACTAGTGTTCATTACACTTGTAATCCCTGTCTGCATGTTCATCTGCGTTGCCCATGCTGCTTTAGACTGATCTCTGTACAAAAGTCCTGTGCCTCCGTCGATCTGATTTCCACCGACAAAAGTATTAATGGCGGCATGGATACGAAGTCCCTGTTTGCGTGCTTCGTCAACGAAGGCTTGCAGGTAGTCCCATGTTGCTGTTCTTTCTACTTTGGTATAGTTGCTTCCGATCCAGGCATACATAAATTTGACCTGATCTACATGATTCGTTTTAAATAAAACATCTCCGGTAGTGGGACGTACATCTACTACAATATCAGTGAAACCGGCATCTTTGGCTAAAGCCAGATCACGGGCTATGTTTTCTTTGCTGTTGGCAAAATCGGGAAAGTTGGCAGCTGCGTCAATCCAGATATAACGGGGTTTGGAGGCATTAGGATTCTCTGTCGGTTCTTCGTCTCCTCCTCCGCTGGTGTCTCCCCAATAATCTTTTGAATCGCTGCCGCCACATGCCATGCACAAGCAGGCAGCTATTCCTCCTATAAATGCTTTTATTATATTTTTCTTGATATTCATTTTATACGACTTAATAGTTGAAGTAAAAAGCCTGTACCTGAAAGAGGTACAGGCTTTTTGCATAAAGATGGTATTTTACATGTCGATACAGTCACACTGTACGCAACCTACGTATCCATTGCAGAACATAAAGTAAACGTACATATAATAACCGTCATCAGAAACTTTCAAAACTACATCACCACAGTAATTACCGTTCGTATTTCCAAGAATCTTAGAACCATAGTTTCCATTGATTCCCAAACCGGTACTTCCGAAGTCAATAGCCTGAGTAGCTAACGAGCCTGATGAAAGATCGAACAAGTAGATATTATCGGCAGTTCCCCAATTCCATGGATTCACCAGATTTGAAGCGACATATTCCACCTTGTTAAATACTGTATAATCGACAGCATTCGGTACGTAGTTTCCATCAAGTGCCACTCCCTTATTCTTAATTGCATTTGTTTTTCCATCCATCCAGCATAGGTTGCGTGGTTCGGCGTAGAACGTAGTATAATAATCACTGGTCGGATCTGTCGGATCAGAGTAAATGACATCAGCATTTGTTCCCCATCCGCCTATTCCTTGCGCTGTAATGATGTCCGGAGTCTGTGATTTAAGTACGCCATTCTCTACCTGCCAACGGGCAAACTGGCCTGAAGTGGCATAGATAGGAGCGGTAATAATAGCATTACTGTTCAGACTGCCACATACTGACAGTTTTCTGCCCATAGCCAGCGAAGTTGTAAATTCTATGTATTTCTCCGGTGCTTGGTCGACTCCCGAGGCTTTCCATACAGTAAAGGCTGGTCCGGCATTTGGAGTCAGATTCGTGAACAGGATATTTCCGTCCTTGTCTGCTGTTGCATAGAAATTAGTCAGACTACCTGCAAAGCTAATGTTCATTGTTCCTGCTTTTTCGCCATTCTTGGCATGCAAGTATACAGGATTCTTCGCACGTTCATTAATGACTACATAGTCATTTGTTACAGCAATACCGGTTGTCATATCGAAGCTGGAGATTCCTATGTCTGTCAGTTTCTTAGCCCAAATAAGTTTAGCACTGTTTGCACGCAAGCCGGCAGCAATCTTTTCAGGGATTTCCTTCTTGACGGTATACGTAGATTTAGTTGTACCGTTTTGCGCAGTCACAGTGACTTTCTGGTCTTGGTCGTAATTCAATGCAACCGTAGTCGGATCAGGTGAGATCGTTGCTCCGTGAGATATTGATACATCTGCTAAAACTTCACCTATACTTTCCAGGCTAATCAGAGAAATAGTTTTGGTACTTTCGTTGATAATACCTGATAATCCCAGACTTGTAAGATTGAATTTCGTGATTGTGCACTCATTACTTTTACGTATTTCTGCTACAACTTTATATTCGGTACTCGTACCGGTCTGATCTTTCACCGTAATATAATTGTCCTTTGTCATATCCATAAATAATAATGTCGGATAAACATATACATTATTATCAAGGTCAGCGATTACACGCATTTTCTTCAAGTCAGATGTTTGCAGAACGTTGTCTGAAAGTTTGGGGTAGTTATACGGAAATACAACTGTAATTATATGATTCGTATAATCTATTTCACTCGTGAAACTGTTGTCATCACTGTCGTCATCCGGGAAGGATGCTGTCAAATTGTTGATTATGTTTCGTTCAACAGTCGGATTAAAATCTTCCGGGCTGTGACACGCACTCATACCCATCAGAAACGCAATGACTGAAACGATTGATAATATTTTATTTTTCATTGTATTAAGCTTTTAGTTATTTCCATTCATCATATTGCTCAATTAACGCATTGTTTTTTATCTCAGAGGTCGGTACCGGCAGGACATATAATTTCTGCGGGAATTTACGATCCTGTCCGTCACAATCGATGTATTCGTATGTGCCGTTCGTTATCTTAAGACCATGGCAGCGATAGTTGTTATATTCGATGTGGGCCAGTTTCCAACGGCGCATATCCCAGAACAAATGTCCTTCGTATGCCAATTCTACTTTACGCTCATTACGATAATCTTTGAACCATGCCTCACCACTCGAAGACTTGCCCGGCAAATTCACTCCTGCACGAGCACGAACTCTATTCATTAAAGACTGTGCTTCACCGGTTTTATTAAGCCGGTATGCAGCTTCGGCTTTGTTTAGCAGAACTTCTGCAAAACGGATTTCTACCCATGCCTGTGAACTTTTAGTACCTTTTACATCAATCAGTTTCTCATCCAATAGTTTGCGCAAGAAATAACCAGTGGTTGTTTTTCCATACGAATAAGATTGTTCACGATAAGCCATGAAAGCTCCGTTTGTTCCACCTACACTACAGTCCATGACTTTACCTTTCCATGTACAGCCACGATAGATAATTGTGGCTGCGAAGCGTGGCTCTAGTTGGTCATAAGGAGGTTCTTTTGTGGTAGTGCCATGCCATTCGGTCCAATCTACCTTATTGCCGTTCTTGTCTTCATAAGATTCTACCATTTCCTGAGTAGGAGTACCCAAAGCACCAAAGTCATAACCATCACATTGAGGAACATAATATTGGTCAAAAGTGTGGTTGGGTCCACTGTCTTTATTGTAATCAAATTCCAGAATAGCTTCCTTATTGTTACCTTTCCAAGCATCCGCATAGTTGTCTACCAAATCATACAACTGAAGTTTTTCAACTTCATCGGCTGCATTATAGGCATCTTGCCAACGTTCTGCATATAGCATAGCACGTGATTTCAATGCATAGGCAGCCCCCTTTGTCACCCGGCCTTTATTGGCCGCATCCCATTCTTTTGGCAGGTTGGTAGCTGCAAAGTCCAGATCATCTGCAATGAACTGCCATGTTTCAGCTGCCGTACTCCGTGCTTTATCATTAGAGGCAGGAAGGTCGTCGTAAAGAATAACTCCGCCATGACGTTTAGCTAATTGGAAATAAACGTAAGCACGGAAGAAACGTACTTGGGCTTCCCATTTCAAATTCTTGTCTTCAGGGAATGTTGAGTATTGTTTCTGCATGGACAGGAATTGGTTCATCTGACGGATGTTACCGTATGCGAGGTCTTTATCCCAAATGTTGTAACGGCATCCATCCGGACTGATAACATCCGGATTGGTGACGTAGTTGTTCGGATGTCCGGCTCTGTCTCCTAAAGCTACCGAACCGTATTTGAATGTCTCAGTCAGACTTTCAGTCAAACTTCCGGAGAACTGTGATTCACCGAACTGACCATATTTGTTCAGATATGTATAGAAAGCATTCACATACTTATCTACATATGCTTCATCTTGCCAAACAATCTCATCACTTACAGTCGATGTCTGTTTGACACCGTCCAGCCAATCATTGCACGAACTGATGGTAAAGCCTAATGCTAGTGCTAATGATATATTTAATAATATCTTTTTCATATACTTCCGTTTTTTAGAATGTTAGTTTTACACCTAGCGTATAAGTTCTCTGTTGCGGGTAATAACCATTGTTTACAGCAGGAGATTCCGGGTCAATGTTGTATTTGGTCAGTCCGCTAAAGGTCAACAGGTTATAGCCTTCAACATAGAGTCTCAGACCTTCTATACCTGCAGGGTTCAGCCATTTCTTCGGGAAATTGTAACCAATTTGTGCAGTCTTCAGGCGCATATAGTTTCCGTTTCTGTACCAGAAGGTAGAAGAGTATCCATTGTTATTACTTGGACCAGTAATTTCCAGGCGTGGGAATTCTGCATTGGTATGTTCCGGAGTCCATGAGTTTTCAACCAGGAATGTCGGTGAGTTTCCTCCATGATAGAAAGGTTTGGTAAATGAGGTATTATCTTGTGTACCCGCAGAACCGCTGGCTGTATACTGACCGGTCAGGGCTACGACATTACCCAATCCCCAAGAGAACAACAAGTCAAAGTCAAATCCTTTCCAATTACCGAATAAGTTCAAAGAACCGGTATGTTTCGGAGTAGCACTTTTACCTACATAACCTTGATCTTGTGCAGCAGTAATGATACCGTCTCCATTTCTATCTACATATTTAATGTATCCCGGCAGGGCTTTATAACCTTTGACGGTAGCCGAATTAGCAATCTCTTCTTCGCTTTGGAACAGTCCATTGGCGATGAAACCGTATTTGGAACCTATTTGCTTTCCTGTCAGACGCTGATATTCAGGAGCATTATCCGAATCACCTACATATTTCAGCCAACGGCCATATGCATAAGACCAGATTAATTTCGCACCATAATTGAATTTGTTGATATGATTATAGTGAGTCAGAGTTAGATCAAATCCTTTATAATCACTTTTATTCACGTTTGCAGAACTGAAATAGTATCCGCCTCTTGAAGGAGCATATGCACCTGTGACTGTAGCCAGTTTGTCATATTCATATTTGTAGAATACATCAAATTCGACACCTAATAATCCGTTCCACATCGTTGCGTCAACGCCGACATTATAATTCAGACATTGAGCCCATGACAAATTAGGATTACCTAATACAGAAGCATACATCATTGTCTGGCTGCTTCCACCAATGATTACGGCATTTTTTGTAATGCCCATCGTATTTCTCCATTGGAAAGCGCTTACGCCACTTGTGGCAGTCTTACCAATACCGGCTCTTAGCTTCAGGTTATTGATCCAGGGTGCGTTGAACCAGTTTTCATTATTGATTCTCCAACCTGCGGAAACACCGGGCAATGTCACCCAACGTTTGTTCATTCCACCAAACAGGTAGCTACCGTCATGACGTAGAGAAGCTTCCAAATAATACTTATCGTCGTAATTATAGTTCACACGTCCTACAAAGCCCGCTACTCTTGTATGTCCGCTATATCCTCCGATGCTCGGGAACTTTTCTGCTCCGTTTCCGGTTTTATTAGTTATCTGGTTAAGTTCATCCAGTTGGATAAAGTCCAGTCCGTAACCGGTTGCGCTCAACGCATTACTCTTATTCTCACGAGTTTCTGCGAGAAACATTCCACCTACGGTATGCTTGCCAAACTTATTATCGTAGGTTACACTTGTTTGTGTAGTAAATGTATATCCTCTGGATGCGGATTCACTCAAACTAATAGAGTTACCGGATGCATCTGTTCCTTTATAATAGGTTAATGAAGTGCTTTCACTTGTTGGAAGGTTCATTATCATCACTTCATAAGGATTACTCAGGATTTTACTGAAGTTATAAGTTAAGTCATAAGCTCCCTGGAATTTGAAACTTAATCCTTTCAGCCATGGTGCGTCATACTTCAAGCTGAAGTTAGACTGAATATAAGAATAATTGGATTTGCTGTATCCCGATTCGTTGATAGATGCTAACGGAGCTACCGGAGAGGAAGCGGTCGGCGTAGATACATTGTAAGTTTTTCCATCATATTCGTAAGTATCGGGCACATAAGGCAAGGCACGAATAACTTGTTGTGGTACATTATGCCAGTCATCCGGATTAGCGGAATAACGAGGGGAATCTCTTTTCTCAATACGACCGGATACTCCTAATGTGAAGGTAAGACTCTTGGTTAATTTGGCATCGATATTGGAACGAAGGTTTAAACGGTTGTAACCATAATTGTCGATATTACCTTTCTCATCCAGATAACCGATAGATGCGAAGAAACGCACTCTGTCACTACCTCCGGTTGCCGATATATTATGGTGTGTACGAGTACCGGTACCATAGATCTTATCATACCAGTTTGTATTTCCCCAACCATCAACTCCATCTTTCATTTTCTGCACCATTTCTGAGGTAAATACTGTAGGGTCACCTTGTAACTCCCGTGCTTTATTATACCAGTAAGCATATCCGGGACCGTCCAACCACTCTTGTTGTTCCGCATTCTGGCTGAAACCGACCGAACCGGTATAAGTGATAGACATCTTTTCCGCTTTTCCCTGTTTGGTAGTAACGATGAAAACACCGTTGGCATCCAAACCATAAACAGCTACGGCAGAGGCATCTTTCAAGATAGATACAGACTCTATTTCGTTAGGGTCCAAGCCGTTAAAGTCGGCAGACGTACGGCGGATACCATCAATCACATATACAATACCGCTCTGACCGCGCATTGTCAGTGTTGCATTGTCCGATCCCGGCTGACCGCTGGACTGTACGGCTGCAACTCCGGCAATACGTGCACCAACTACGTTACTGATACTCATCGTAGGAGCTTTCAACAATTCTTTGTCGGATACTGTAGATATGGCTCCGGTAATACTGCCACGTTTTTGTGTTCCGTACCCAACTACCACCACTTCGTCCAGTGAAGCAACATCGTCTTTCATGGTTACCGAAATGAAATGCTGACCATTTACTTTGATGTCCTGAGTATTCATACCAACATAAGAGAATATCAATACATCATTATTTCGGGCATTGATACTAAACTTTCCATCCATGTCTGTTATCGTACCACTGGTCGTACCTTTGACGGCTACAGACACTCCTGGCAATGGTTCGCCACCACCATCACTTACTGATCCTTTTATTACGTTTTGTGCGAAACAACTCAATGTGCACATGAACGCAATAAACAATGAGGTCATGAACCTCGGATTCCATTTGATTCTTTTTTTCATTGCATTACAATATTAGATAGGTTTATAGAATAAAGTGTTCACAATATCTTTCATATAGGTGCCCGGCTTGCAGGTAAGCCGAGTTAGGGCTCATGAAATGAGAAAACTCAAATGTGATTGCATTTTCCATTCCAGCTCTTCTCGCAGCATCCAGCTTTAACAGCAGCTTTTCCCATTTGATAGGTAAGAAACGAATAGGCATGTCACGGTCGAAAGATTCGATATTGGTCCAGCATTTCATGTTGTATTTATCTGCCAGTTTCTTATTGATAACCAAATAGTCATATAATTCATGATAATCCACCTGACCATCTTGAAAAGCCATGATATCAACAGCTCCATTGACGTTATTCAATATTTCATCCCATTCTTCCTCATGCTCTTTCACAGACAGTGCTTTGTCGCCTGCCATTACCTGGTCTGTTTTTACTCCGTGTATATAAGGAGAGACCATGGTCGACAGATTCCCGGAAACTGCTTTGGCATGTTTCCCGACTTCTGCATAAATCTTGGACATATTCTTTGTGCGCCGGCTGATTTCTTGTGACAAATACCAGCCCTGGAATGATTTATGATGACCATATTTTTTCCAGACTTCGTCTATCAGTGCCATATTCAGATCTATTTCTTTCTGAAACAGTCCTTCCTGCCAGTACTTTCCGGAGTCATACATTCCAAAGTAAAAAGCCATATTGTATTTATCGGCTAATGTCAGGAACATTTCAACCAAGTCTACAGGGGGATAATAGACATCTTCTTTTCCTAATAAACATTGAAAAGGGGAGGCAATCCATTTGCCGAGACCGGCTCGAATGAGCACAACGGTATTGATTCCCATTTTCTTCATTGCTTTAAAATCCTGATCCCACTCTTTGGTACCCCAGTTCTGATGCGGAATATCCCAGCTTATTTCATCCAGAAAAGTCGCTTTAATAGGCATTCCTTTTAGAGCATCGGGCGTAGCAAACGTCTCGAATGTCTCTTCGTCAGTAGCTACTTTTTTTATAGGAGTGCAAGCTGTCAGAAGCTTGCTGCCTGCTAACAGTGAACATGTGGCAAATGCGGTTTTCAGAAAATTACGTCGTCCATTCATAGTGTTGTTATTAATTTAGGGTTATAAACTTTCCAGTGTTTTCCAGCACTGATACAGCCCTCTCGGTACGTGGAAGCATCCTTTCCATTTTC
>NZ_KV804299.1:0-22254 GCF_001811315.1 Bacteroides sp. HMSC067B03
TTAAAGAAAAGACGGCATCGCCGAGACGCTTACGTTTTTTGATGGGTAAACAATGAGAGATACCTGTTCGGAAAGGTATCTCTCATTTACTATATTGTTGACTATAAACATATTACACAACCAACAATGAGACCGTGAGACTAAAATTATTTTTTTCTTTCTGAAAGAGTGATTATTGGCCAACCATCTTCGTACTAAAAATACCCCCCCCGAAGCACCAATGTCATAAAAGTATGAACACCTACCTTGCCAGCACAGTCCTGTGCCTTGACAGGACTATAAGCAAGCATCAATTAAGCAACCATCAATAAAGTAACAACAGGAAACAGCAAAAAAATAAATTCTTCACTCCAGTTTTTAATAATTCCGGGAGATTTTTACTACATTCACAACATGAAATACAGAATTATACTTGGATTATCAGCAATTCTCTTTTTTACAGGATGTTATAATAGAGAATATATTTCCCGGCTTGACGAAGTGGAAGCTCTGTTACAAAACAAACCGGACAGTGCCTTAACAATATTAAAGCAGTTTAAGAGGGAAGGCAGTCAGGCCGAACAGGCTAAATATGCTTTGCTTTATTCTGCAGCTTTAGATAAGAATCATATTAAAATAACCGACGATTCACTTATTCAAAAAGCATGGAGCTATTATGCACACCGCCCGAAGAATTTACGCAATCAATGCAGAACTCTCTACTACTGGGGACGTATCAAGCTACGTGCAGGAGACAAACCGGGAGCATTGCGCCTTTTTCTCAAAATTGAAGAAAAGCTGAAAAACACTAATGAGCCTTATTATGCAGGACTGTTATACGGTCAAATCGGTGAAGTATATTATGAACAGATGAATTATAGCAGGGCCTACCATTATTTCCATGAAGCCCGTAATAACTTCCGACAGTCGGATCATGTTCGTGAAGAAACAGAGTCGACACTTGATATGGCAGCAGCAGCTTTTCATTCAAAAGATATAGAGAAAGCAATACGTCTCTACTCTGCAGCTCTTGATTTAGCTGATGAACAAAAGAACGATCATTTAGCCAAAGCCAGCCTCACCAACCTTGCCTCGCTTTATGTGGTATCTGGCAAACGACAGATTCCTCATGACTTACTACAACGTATCGAACTTTCCGCCCGGCAAGATACATTATATGGATACCACACACTAGTGGATGTAAACCTACTGAAGAATCGGATAGACAGCGCACGCCATTACCTGAAACTGGCGGAAGCTAATACCACGGATATCCGCGATATGGCAGACTTACAATACACTGCATACCGTATTGAAGCACAATCCAAAAACTTTGAAAAGGCAACCGAAAATATACACCGCTATATCTACCTGACCGATTCGCTGACACGATCAAACATGCAGTTTTCTGCTGGTATGGTTGAACGAGAATACTTTCAGGAACAATCGGCTTTTGCAGAGTATCGAATGAAAAACCGCACAACTTTAGAAATCATCTCCATAAGTATCATTATCCTACTGCTAGGTATAAGCTATTATATCATCCGCCAACGCCTGCGACTGCAACGCGAACGTACCGACCACTATCTGCTATTAGTAGAAGAAGCCAACTCCGAATATAAAACCCTGACAGAGCGTATGGAAGGACAACGCGACACAGAAAATCATTTAAAAGGACTGATTGCTTCTCGTTTTGACATCATCGACAAACTAGGAAAAACCTATTATGAACGCGAAAACACCTCATCGCAACAGGCTGCCATGTTTCAGGAAGTAAAGCAGATCATCACCGACTTTTCGGAGAACAATGAGATGCTGCAAGAACTGGAACTAATTGTAAATACCTGTCATGATAATGCCATGCAAAAGCTACGTACCGACTTCCCTGCAATGAAAGAAGCAGACATCCGATTATTATGTTATGTCTTTGTCGGTTTTTCCCCACAAGTAATTAGTCTGTTTATAAAAGATACAGTAGCTAATGTATATGCCCGCAAGTCACGGCTCAAATCACGTATCAAATCAGCGGAAACAACCAACAAGGACCTGTTTTTATCACTTTTCGGATAGGTGTTAGACCTGTGTTAGAAAGCTGAAGCACCACACAAAATAACAATCTGAATATCAACATTTTCCAAATAGAGGTGTTAGATTTATAAGGTTGTATCATAACTCAAAATTGATACAATCTCGCTACTTTTGCATTCGATTAAAATTGAAAAAAAGATTATGAGAAAAATTGTTATTCTACTAGGTATCATACTTTTTATGATAGCATGTGAAAAAGGAAACGAAGAAGTGAGAGAAGCTAAAGTAGTGGTTGTCGTTTATGATGAGAATGGAAAAATTGCAACGGGTATTCCCGTAAAGATGTATAATGAAAAAGATTATAAAGTATTTGAGAAAGATAATCTGACCTTACCTACTGCGGTTGCCCGGACCAATGAAAGCGGGATAGCCACCTTTATTTTACCACAAGAAGAATGGTTCGCAGCACAGTCGCAACGGTTCTTTACATTCGTGGTACAAGAAGGAGGCGGCCCTGATAATTACCAGATATGGTCTTCCGGCAGAAGCGTAGAAGCCGGAAAAGTCGTAAAAATAGAAATACGTTTGACCCAATTCCCTAACTAAACCTTGATTACAATGAAACAAACCGGACTTCATATAATTATAATACTTTGGCTGCAAATGGTAGCAGGATTTACATTAATAAGTTGCAGCACCGAAAACGATGAATATAAAAAGGATTCACCTCCGACGGAAAAACCATCTGAACCGACAGGAGCCTTACTTGAAAATTTTTCTATTGACCAACTGCCTGCAAAAACGATTTATGCATTAGGAGAGAGTATAGACTTAACTGGACTCAAAGTGACAGGAGAATATGATGATGGGAAACAACGACCTGTGAGTGTTGCCCCGGAACAGATCAGTGGTTTCTCTTCATCTATCCCTGTCGACAAACAGGAAGTAACCATAACGATAGAAGGAAAGCAAAGAAGCTTCACTATTCAGGTTTCACCTGTCCGCGTAGAAAATGGAGTTCTGACGGAGGTTTTGAAAGGATACGATGAAATCACGCTTCCCAATAGCGTGAAGTCTATTCCCAAAAATGCTTTTAACGGCAGCAAAATAAACAAGGTAATACTTAATGAGGGACTAAAATCTATAGGAAATATGGCCTTCTTCAATTCTACCATTCAAGAAGTCATATTTCCCTCGACTCTGGAACAACTTGAAGAAGATATATTCTACTATTGCTATAACTTGAAAAAGGTGGATTTAAGTCAGACAAAGATAACCAAACTGCCTGCCAGCACCTTTGTATATGCCGGTATTGAAGAAGTTCTATTGCCTGATATGCTAACAGAAATCGGTGCACAAGCATTCTTAAATACCTCACGGCTCAAGCTGATAGAAGTACCTGAGCGTGTTAAAACAATAGGTTTGGAAGCATTTCGGGAAAGTGGTATCGTCACTGTAAAACTGCCTAATGGTATTGTAAACATAGCAAGCAGAGCTTTCTACTATTGTCCGGAACTGACAGAAGTGACAACCTATGGACCGACATCCAATGATGACCCTTATGCAACAATTCAAGCTTATTGCTTTGAAGGATGCCCGAAATTAACACATTTCGAAATTCCACAAAGTATCCGAATATTGGGACAGGGATTATTGGGTGGCAACAGAAAAGTCACCCAACTGACCATTCCGGAGCATGTGACACAGATTAATTTTTCAGCTTTCAATAATACAGGTATTAAAGAAGTCAAAGTAGAAGGAGGAACTCCTCCACAAGTATTTGAAAAGGTATGGTACGGATTTCCGGATGACATTACCGTCATTCGCGTTCCCGCCGAATCCATAGAAAAATATAAAACCGCACCCGGTTGGCAAGAATACACAAACAAAATGCAAGCATCCTGATACCTGTCTAAATTTCCGGTTGTAACCGTAAAAGTTGATTCTGAATCCACTTTTTTCGATTATAACCGGAATTTCCCTTTTATCTGGCTGCCATCAGATATATTCAGCAAATATTCTACCATACATTTTTACTGAAAAGGCTGTTCCGTTTTTCAGTTTTATTCTTTATCTTTGACGCAACAAAATAACTCTGAATTCACAAAAATAGAAAGCGGCAAGAGGATGCCAGATACTTAGTTATGACTATATTCATCATTATAGCTGTAATTGCAGTGATTTTCATCGCTATTTACAACTCGCTGGTAAGAAAAAGGAATGAGACTGAAAATGCTTTTGGAGCCATTGATGTAATGCTAAAAAAGAGATACGACCTGATTCCTAATCTGGTAGCTACAGTCAAACAATACGCAGAACACGAAAAAAGTACATTCGCACAAATCACAGAAATGCGAAACAAGTCGTATGCTTCTTTCTCCAGTCAGGAAAAAGAAAATCTGGACTCTGCTTTCTCACAGGCCTGCACACACTTCTTTGCCATTGCAGAAAACTATCCGCAATTGAAAGCCTCTGAAAACTTTGAACAACTACAACGTGCGCTTAATGAAACAGAAGAACAACTTTCGGCAGCACGCCGGACTTTTAACGCTTGTGTCACTGACTATAATAATGCCGTACAGACTTTTCCGTCAAATCTGTTAGCCGGAATGTTTGGTTTCACGCGCAAAAATGTGTTCTCCATTTCCGAACAGGAACGTGCTGTTCCAAATGTTAATAACCTGTTGAAACAGTAAAGACAAATATAAAATATGGCAGAAAACCCGCAATTTGAAACATTAACACAAAGCCTTTCCCCCACCCTGCAAAGCCTCGAGCAAAAACGCAAAGAACTAAAAAAGCAAGGACAGTCCACCGGAATATGGGTAGGAGGGGTTGTTTTCGTGATTGTCTCTGCATTTTCAGTTTATATCAACGCTGCACTTATTGGAGTTGGTATTGCAGCTGGGCTTGCTTTGTTGGCATACTACAGTTGTGTAAACGCCAAATCTCAGGAATTATCCTCGTATTATAAACAAAAGGTTATCGCACAAGTATTGCAATCATTTTGTGATAATGCCATCTTCACACCGGAAGAGGGAATCAAAGAAGGTATATTCCGGAGCTGCGGCCTGTTTACTTCGCCCGACCGTTATCATACAGAAGATCTCATACAAGGGCGGGTAGGAAAAACTGACTTTAGTTGTGCGGAAGTCCATGCCGAAGAAAGAAAAACACGTGTCAATTCGAAAGGACAAACGAGTCATTATTGGGTAGATATTTTCAAAGGTTTCCTTTTCATCGCCGATTTTCAGAAAGATTTTCAGGGGCACACCACTGTTTTAAGGAACAGTCTGTTCAAACTAAGCTTCAGCGGTTCACGGGTAAAGCTGGAAAACCCGGATTTTGAAAGACATTCGATGTTTACTCCACAGACCAAATTGAAGCACGTTATCTCCTTTCTCCTTCAATGATGGAACGTCTTCTCGCATTAGACAGAGAATTCAATAAAAACATTACAATTAGTTTCAAAGATTCCAATATCCTGATCGCCATTCCCGAATCCAGGAATCATTTTGAAGCCAGCATCTGGAAATCTATTGATGACCTTAGCCAGCTCAAGAACGATTTCAGTATGATTCATGCATTAGTCTCCATTATAGAGGATTTAAATCTTAACACACGAATCTGGACCAAAAAATAAAAAGCCGGGTAAACAGAACTTAAATCTCTCCATTCACCCCCAATCCAAATAAAGCAAAGTCACCCAGACAAGGATCATCCGGAAAGACCTCAGCCAATGCTGCAGTTATCCTACGGGCATTTTTCAAGGAAAAAGTTTCCGCATCCGTCAATTGGAAGTAATAAGCTACCCGACAAACATGTGTATCTAAGGGAACAATCAGATCTTTACGGTCAAAACTCTTCCAAACGCCCAGATCAACTTCCGAATCACGACGAATCATCCAACGAAGAAACATATTCAGTTTCTTCTGAGGGCTTTTAGCAGAAACTTCAAGAAAGGCACATAACTTTTCCATCGGTATCCCGGGATACGTGTGCAAAGCATCTTCCAAACTTTCAAACTGAGAATAAGCCAAATACAAACGTTGAAAATATCCGTAAAAATCGGCATAGGAAAGCATCCGATAAAAGCTATTCGTCACGCCCGCAGGAAAATCATCTTTCCATCGGCATGATAATACGTACTGATATGGTGAGCTTCCCATCAACCGGTGCAGTTCATCTGCCTTTTTCAATATCTGCTTGCGATTACCAAAACTCATAATCGCGGTCAACAGCCCACTTATCTCTATATCCTGTTTCAGTGTGTAACGATGCGGAAATTGCACCGGATCACTTGTAATAAATCCGGCACAATGATAAATCTCCGCACACATTAACAATTTATTTTTTATATCTTCTGTCATTTCGAAAAAAAGTATCAATCATCAGAGGTGCAAAAGTACATATTCTTATCCAATATTCTCTTCAGGTACAAAAGAGATTGTATCCCCAGCATGATTACAAACAAATACTCCGCAGTCATATACACTACTAAAGGGGCATGAAACCATTCACTCAAAAGATACAAATAACTCAAATATAATAATATCGTTATCAGCTGAAAGACAAAAGCCGGTTTTGTCTTTCCCGTTCCAGTGACAGCATTGATATATACATATCCGGGCAAGGCAAAGATATAATTCAGCAGCATGACCATAAATGGATAAAATGCCTGTTCTACCAACCAGTCATTGTCCGTATAAAATCCTATAATCCACTGACTACATAGAAGAGCCGCTCCCACCAATGGAAGTCCGAACAGATATCCTAACTTAAGAACTTTACGGCAAAGTGGAAAAAGTTCTTTCCCACGTCCTGCCCCAATCAGGTTGCTGACCAATGAACCGGTCGTAGAAGCAAATGAATTCACCACTACAAAAAATAAAGTAGAAACACTACGGGTAATATTAGAAATAGCCAGTTCCGTATGCCCCAAATGCTCTATTGCCACAAAAAAGAGAAACCAGGGAGCAACACTGATAAAAGCATGGAGCATACTCCATACCGACAAGTACAATAACTTCGCTAACAATTTCCTATCATAGACAAACTTCAATCCATATTTTATCTTGTTTACTCCCATCCGCATATATGCCAGAAGCACTAAGAAAGCCCCGAACTCTGCCAGAGAAGATGCCATCGCCGCTCCGGAAATTCCCAAATTCAACTTGAATATCAACCAATAATTGAGGGGAATATTAATGCAAACCGCAACAATAGCTGCTCCCGACAATGCTCTGGTATTTGTTATCCCTACCAGAAAAGACCGGAAAGCCAGAAAAGGAAACGAGAACAACAATCCGAAACTACGCCAGTTCAGATAGCAAATGACTGACTGATATATTTCATCAGAAGAAACTAACCGCCTTAGAATAAACGGAGAAGCAAAATGAATGAAACAACAAAGTAAGACTGCCATCCCCGACAAGAACAATAATCCCTGAAAGAATATTCGTCCGGTCTCCTGATAATGCTGCTCTCCGTTTTTACGGGCAATCATCACTTGTAATCCAATACTGAATCCGAATCCCAGCATATATATTGCCAGATAATAAATCCCTGCAAGTGCAGACGCCCCCAACTCGACTTCCCCTACGTGTCCTAAAAAAACAGCATCAGTAATATTGATTAATTGCTCCATCAGAATGCTCATCATTACAGGAAAATTGATAAGCCAGATTTGCTTATAAGTATAATTATTCATTGCTCAACTTTAAATAACACGAAACTGCGTACTGCATCCAATACAATACACAACTCCGCAAATTCATAAAAAAAACATAAGAATTCTCTGCCCGATAGATTTGACCTACCGGATTAGCAGAATAGCTTCATTATAGAAAAAATGCGCTATCCGTTGAGCGTAGCTATATACAGAGTTTCATAAGCAGATGAATGATTCTTTATTTACTGTCCCGACTGCAAATATAGAAATAAATTCGTTAACTCTCTCCTCCCGGAAGAAAGTATATATGGGTTCATCAGATTCTGGTAACAGCCCTCATTCCTTTCTGTAAACCAAGAGTTACCCAGACAGAAAGTACAAATGGGGCAGTCAGTGTAGTGATTCCGGCATTCATCCCCCAAAGTTGGAACATAACAGATAATAACACAGAGAATATGGCATATGCTCCTCCCTTCCACGTCTTATCACCTAAAGCGATGGCACATAACACACCGTTATATCCCATCAATCCTGCATTCATTGCCGTCGTTTCGACTCCCAATAATATGGCTACAGGAATAGGCAGCAACGCTCCCAAAACCGTATAACAAGCATTCACACGCGAATTGACCAAAATTCCCAAAAGAAAGAGCACACCGGTCCATATGCTACTTCCCTGAAACATTACTTGTCCTATATTCAGGCTAAATGCACGGAAAAATGCCAAACTTTGTTCTCCGGAAGCATCTCCCGAAGACAGCAACAAAGCAGGAAACATCCAGGCACAAACAGCCAGCAATATCCATACGGCAAGAATAAAAGGAGCCGTAAACCCCGGCAAAAAACGTTGCAACCCCAAAAGACGGGCAATCCAGGTAGATAAACAGGAAGCAAGCACCAACCATATCAAAGAGCCGACAGTAACCGACATGAACACGCCGACCGCTATCCCTACCAAAGTACCATTAAACCCATATAGCCCATTATTTATATCTTCACGACTATAACCGGAAATATAGGCGGTCAACGTACTTATCACATTACCTGCAACGGCCAACAAAGCCATTTGCCATGAATTCAAAAGAATTCCAACCAACATTAGCGCCCCTGAAAGCGCATTATTCTGAAACATCACCTGACCAACTCCGCGCCCCAGAATAAGCAAAAATTTGCCCATAAACTTCTTTTATTGTCAGTTTCAACATATTATTCCGACACAAAAGTACATATTTTTCGTATATTAATAATAAAGAAACAAGCCTTATTAAAAACAAAAAGAGTTACCCGGCAAACCAAGTAACTCTTTCAAAAAAAATAATCTATTCAGGTTCAAGCTCAACTTATGGTATTCCACAGATATTTCCTTACTTCTAAGTTAGCGGAACTACAAGAATATCTACAGACAAAATCAACAATTATCCAAAATTGAAAGGGAAACTGTTTTCATCTGATAAAGCAAGTAGTCCATTTTTTCTCTGAATACAGATTTTGTTCTCTCTCGCTAACCAGCCGGCGGCTAACGCTGTGCTTTCAACACTCAAATTTAATCTTCTCGCCAACTCTGGTATCGAAATTTCACCAATTTCTTTTAGGGCAAGCCAGACTTTCCCGGCATTAGTCCCTACAATTCTTTTATCCATGGCTATTCTTTATTTATAATTCGAAAGCAAGATAACATTTTTAGAAATAGTTTGTTACAAAATAGAGTTTTTTATTCGTAAGATTAACGTTATTTAAACGTTGAAAATTATTCCGTTATCAATTGTCGACCTATTGACCAAATTTTATGCCATTACGACATTGGAAGAGCAGTGATTTATCAAAAAAGATTCCCGGAAGCCCGACATGACAAATTTCGAATCTTACTAGAAAAAATATATTTTAGCAACATCGGACAAGTCTGCTACCTTTTTTACCCATACCTTTGCGAAGTGAAATAAAAATCAGCCCATGCAACAGAAAAAGACAACCCAGGAAGAATATCAGAAGTGTGTAAATGCCGTCATTGAATACATCAACCAGCATTTGGGAGAAGACATTGATTTGAAATCACTGGCCAGAATTTCAAATTTCTCTCCTTTCTACTTCCATCGGATTATGAAAGCTTTCCTTGGTGAGCCTGTCGGCACGTTTATTGTCCGGACGCGGACAGAAGCAGCTGCACGGCTACTACGTTACTCGAATATTCCCATAGCCGATATTGCCTATCGGATCGGATATTCTTCGCCTTCTTCATTGTCTAAAGTGTTCAGGCAATTTTATGGTATTTCACCTTTAGAGTATCGAAACAATAAAAACTTTGTAATTATGAAACCAGCGATTATCAGGCCAGACCTGGAACTGAAAAGAGAAATAAAAAATGTACCCGAACGGAATCTGATCTATATCCGCCTTTCAGGTGACTATAAACAAAATGACTACTGTGGTACCTGGATACGCTTGTGCCAGTTTATCGGAGAACAAAACCTGCCGATGGGGGACTGTAGCCCTCTTTGTATCTACCATGATGACCCGAAAGTAACACCAACAGAGAAACTACGTACGGATGTGTGCATGGTGCTACCCATAAAAACTGCCCCGAAAGGCGATATCGGATTCAAAACGCTCCCCGCCGGACGCTATGCAATCTTTCTTTATAAGGGATCGTATGATAACCTGCAAGCTGTATATGATACAATTTATGGAAAATATCTGCCCGAAATGGAATGTACACTACGTGACGAGGCTAGTGCCGAACGTTATCTGAATAATCCGCGTGATACAGCCCCCGAAGAATTACTGACGGAAATCTATATTCCTATAGAATAAACAGAAGAAAGAAAATGAAGTAACCCCAAAAGCTTTATATCTGACTTTTGGGGCGAACTTCACAATACTGCGGTACAGACTAGTTACTTTTCAGCATAGATACCAATCCGGTTTCCCTCGCAATCAGTAAATACAGCAAACCAGCCCCTACCTTCCACTTCGATTTTTGTTCTGGGAATCACTACCTTTCCACCCTTCTGAAGTACTTTCTCCAGAATCTGCGCTATATCCTCACAATTGAAATGAATCAGAACTCCATGTTCCGAAGGAAGGAAATCAAACTCTGAGGAATAAGAAATGGCTCCAACAGTTTCACCTTCTTCCTCAAAACACGCCATTTTTTCCTTTTCGCATTCAAATACAGAAAGTTTGGTTTCCAAAACAGTTTCATAGAAGTCGACTGCCCGACGAAAATCAGTGGATGGGATCTCAAAAAATGCAATTAAATTCTTCATCTCATTCTTTTTTTTATGGTTACTACTAAGCCTTTGCAAAGACAATGCAAAAGTAGGAGAACCGCATAAGTCCCGATAGGAAAAAAAGGACATCTTCAGAGATCCGAAAAATAATCGGAATAGGGAACACAAACGGAAAGGTATTCTGCAGGAGTATAGCCGGAAAAGAGTTTGAATTCCTTAATCATATGAGATTGATCTGAAAACCCGCATTCATAGGCTACTTGTACAAAAGGAGCGGCCATATTCTGTTGCAACACTGATAATGCACGCTGCATACGAACAATTCGAACCATCTCCTTAGGAGTCGTTCCCACATAATCGGCAAAAATCCGCCCGAACTGTTTGCTGCTCAGACAAGCCACTTCCGACATCTGCGAAATACTAATTTGCGGCTGGAGGTCTATTTCGTGGAAAACGGCAGACATTCTCCTCATATTATATTCCGCAAAAGAGTACAGACGGCGAATGAAAAACTGCTCAATCAAACGAATGCAAGCGATATTATCAAAAGTATCAGTCACCCGTTTGGCTAAATCCGACAGTTCCACATCTTCCACCGCATCAGTAGAAATATTCTGTCCATGAAATAAATAACCGGGAATATGGAGCAATGGTCTGACCGCATATGGCTGGAAAACAACAGTGATCATCTCAATCTTTCCCGTTGACTGCACATCGGAAAATCCGACCGACTGACCGGAAATAAAAGATTGCGGCTGTAATGCCGACTCACTCAGTGACAGAAGCTGTCTCCCTTTATGAAATACCATCTGCATGCAACCCACAGGCAAAACCCGTTCGGCAACAGGAAACACCGCGTCATCCTGCAATATCCAGTAATGCCGGATATAAGGTGCTAACGCGGTGCAGGGTTTTATAATCTGAAATGATTGCATACAGCAAAGATATTACTTCTTTATTCAAATGCAAAAGTAAAGCCCTCGTTTGAAAATGTATTGTAAAAAAGAGACATTTCATTTATTAAATCACGGATAACCCATACTCATAGGCATTTGACATCGCATCATAGTCTTCAGCCGAATACTTGCCTTTATCCCTTGCTTTCTGCATATCTTTCATGAAAGACTCTACAGTAGAAAGGAAACTTTGATAGTTTTTTATTTCTTCATCATAACCTGTCACTGCCGGAAGTTTTTTCGCAGCTTCCCATTCTTTTCTCAACTCTGCCATTTTCAGGTCAATCCGCGGACCGTCCATCGTATGTTTGCGGGAATATATATTCATGATACTTTGTACTGTATTGGACATTTTGCGCATGGCCATTATCTGTTCCTTTAAGGGTTCGTCGGCTAAAATTTCTTTTTCCGCCTGCTCTGTCAAAGGACTCAGAATATCGAAAATAACTTGTTTGTATTCAGACAATGCCACACTCAACCGATAATTTTCGTCAAGCAACGCACCGGCTTTAGCCGTCTCATTAGCTTTTTTATATGACAGAAACTTATTAAAGTTAGCATAGAATTGTGTTCTTGTCTGAAACAATCCGGCATAATTCTGTTTCAGATTCTGACGGACTTCCGCATTAAAATAATCTCCCGGGTCCATTAGTTCGGCAGTGTCTCGTGCAGAAATTTCCGGAGGCGCAATCGGAGCTACTTCAGGCACTTTACCTGTCTGCTCCATATATCCCAATACCGCATTTATATCTTTCGCATTGGCAATATGTTTCAATACGATAAGTGACGTATGATAATAATTGATCACTTTACTAGCGTTATCCAATTCCTCCGGGCTCTCCGAAGACACAGTTTGTTTCTTGTTCCCTCCCGAACAGGAAGACAATAGCAGAACACCGACCAGTGCTCCAAACAATAAGATTTTTTTCTTCATAATGTTAAGTTTTTAAGTTGTAGATAGAACGATTCGCTTCTTTAATAAGCCATGCGATAACTAACTCGTACTATAACAATAAAAATCGAGTTTTGTTATAAACAAACAATACACTTTCGATAACTGTTATATCTTATATTCATTAAAAACTGGAAATTATGGAACAATCATTTCAAAAAGGAACAGTACTTCATTTAGCTTCCCTTATCGATTATTCAGAAGGAGGCATTATCAGCAAACAGTTAATTAAAAGTCCGGCAGGAAACATCACTTTATTCTCTTTTGACAAAGGTGAAGGGCTCAGTGAACATCGTGCTCCGTTCGACGCACTCGTACAAGTGTTGGAAGGCAGTGCAAATATTACCGTAAACGGAACACTATTTACTGTAAAAGCAGGAGAAAGCATCGTATTCCCGGCTAACGCTCCGCATGCCCTTACGGCAGCAGAAAGATTTAAAATGCTGCTGACCATGATTAAAGAACCTGCAACCGTATAAAAACAAAAAATGGCTACTCATCGCGAGCAACCAATCTTTTGTTAACCTTAAATCTAATACTTATGAAAAAAACACTGTACAAAAGTACCAACTTTCAGGTAAATAGCAAATTTCAGAGCCAAAACAGACGATATTATAACACGGTTTAATAGTCTCGAAATCCTATTAACATTTTAGACTTCTCATGTTAACATTTAACATATTCATTCACAATCTTCCTCAAAGTGACATTCCAACATATAATATAAGCATCTTTATTCAATATACTCCCTTGCTGACAGATGCCAATAAGTAAGGAGGTTACCAATCTCCATTCCATTTATCATTTTTTCACCCGAAAAATATTGGGATACGGTTGTTTTACCGTAACTTTGATATATGATAATCAGTGCCAGTCGCCGGACAGATATTCCGGCATTTTATTCTCCATGGTTCTTCAACCGGATAAAAGAAGGATATGTGTTAGTACCCAATCCTTTCAATTCCAAGATGATCAGCAAGGTCAGTTTAAATCCTGCCGTAATAGACTGTATTGTATTCTGGACAAAAAATCCGGCTCCGATGATTGAGAAGCTGGATAAACTGGAAGACTACAAATACTACTTCCAGTTCACTTTAAATCCATATGGAGAAAAATTAGAAAACAACCTGCCTTCTGTTGCTAAACGAATAGACATCTTTAAACGTCTCTCCGATAAAATAGGGAGGGAGAAAGTTATCTGGCGCTATGACCCGATATTGACGAACGAAGAATTCAACGTCTCCTTCCACAAAGAAGCGTTTGCCCGTATTGCCGACGGACTCAAAGATCATACTGAAAAATGTATGCTGGGGTTCATCGATCACTATCAGCACATCCGCACCGCTGTAGGACAGTTCAACATCAAGCCGCCGGCAAAAGAAGAAATAGAAGAGATAGCCGTTTCTTTCAGGCAAACGATGGATGCATACCCAACCCTCCAATTGGATACCTGTACCTCTAAAGTTGACTTGCGACATCTGAACATTCCTGCGGGGCTATGTGTCGACAAAGAACTGATTGAAAGAATTACCGGTTATCCGATTCTTGCTAAAAAGGATAAGAATCAGCGCAACATCTGCAACTGCATTGAAAGTATCGATATAGGCACTTATGAAAGTTGTCTCAACGGATGCATTTACTGCTATGCCATCAAAGGTAACTATAACAGCGTGGAATACAATATGAAGAAACATGATAAACACTCTCCCCTACTTATCGGAAATTTGTCAGAAGACGACGTGGTGAAAGAACGGGATATGAAAAGTCTGAGGAACGGACAATACTCATTGTTCTAAAACTTACCTCTTTCACCCTTGAGTTTAAGGCATAAAAAAAGGCTATCTATCCCAGACAGCCAATCTTTTGTTAACCTTAAATCTAATACTATGAAAAACACAGTACAAAGATACGGACTTTCTGCATATCTCCAAATTTTAAAGCCCAAACAGGATATCTTATAACATGGTTTAATAGAATAAGAAGCGCATTAACAAATAAGCAGTCAGGCATTAACATTTAACAGTCTTCTTAAATATTTAGTCAATAAAACTAAGTTAGATGCAAAAGTTTTCGAATCTGCTATCGATTACTATTAAAGATGGTTTACAGTGCATAACAAATTCATTTATTATCTGTTATTTAACCGAAGATAACCATCTAATTTCCATTATATGAACAGATTTGAAAATAAAGTAGTCGTCATCACCGGTGCTGCCGGCGGTATTGGCGAAGCAACGACACGTCGTATCGTCTCCGAGGGAGGCAAAGTAGTCATTGCCGATTATTCGAAAGAGAGAGCCGATGAGCTTGCTGCCGAACTCACCCAATCAGGAGCCGACGTACGTTCTGTATATTTCTCTGCTACAGAGCTCCAGAGCTGTAAAGAATTGATTGACTTCGCAATGAAAGAATACGGGCAGGTGGACGTGCTAATTAATAATGTAGGCGGAACCGACCCCAAACGTGATTTGAACATTGAGAAACTGGACATCGATTATTTCGATGAAGCCTTTCACCTGAATCTTTGTTGTACCATGTATCTCTCGCAACAAGTCATTCCCATCATGACAGCCCATGGCGGCGGAAATATCCTGAACGTAGCTTCTATCAGCGGAATAACAGCCGATGCAAACGGAACACTCTACGGAGCCAGCAAGGCCGGTGTTATCAACCTGACCAAATATATCGCTACCCAAATGGGAAAGAAAAATATCCGTTGCAATGCCGTAGCCCCCGGTCTGGTGCTCACTCCCGCTGCTGTGAACAATCTCAATGAAGACGTCCGCAATATCTTTTTAGGTCAATGTGCCACTCCTTATCTGGGAGAACCGGAAGACGTTGCAGCCACCATTGCATTTCTGGCCTCCAACGATGCACGATACATCACCGGACAAACGATTGTGGTAGACGGTGGACTGACCATTCATAATCCTACAGTCGAACTATCATAAAGTCTCTCTGACAGAAAACATCAAGACGGTACATTCTGCTTCTCACGGCAATGTACCGTCTTTTGTCTGCACTTCTATCAGACGATCACCCGCCCCTCAAAAAAACGTATTTACCGAATTAACGAATAAAAAATATATTTTTCCCACGATGTTACCGACAGGATAGATTTGGCGTATTAGAAAAAGCCCAAGAAGTAATTATTGGCAATTAAGCAGTCGTTTTGTTCAACAAATGCTAACTTTACAACGTTTTTAAATATAAAGAACGAATAGCATGATTGTTAAAACATTACTAGATACAGACCTCTATAAGTTTACCACCTCGTATGCTTATATTAAATTGTTTCCCTATGCAATGGGTACTTTCAGTTTCAATGATAGAAATGAAACCGAATATACGGAAGAGTTCCTGGAAACCCTCAAAGGCGAATTTCATAAACTGAGCCGGTTGAGGCTTACGGAAGATGAGCTGAACTATATGACACGCAACTGCCGGTTTCTTCCACGAGTTTATTGGGAATGGCTTTCATCTTTCCGCTTCGACCCGGAGAAGATCGCTATCCATCTGGACGAAGCCGGTCATCTACACATTGAAGTGAGTGATTTCCTGTATAAAGTCACGCTATACGAAGTCCCTCTGCTCGCCATTGTATCCGAGATTAAGAATCGGTTCACCGGTAATGTAGCCGATATGGGCGAGATACTCTGCAAGCTATCAGAAAAGGTTGAATTATCCAATCAGCACCAACTACGTTTCTCGGAATTCGGCACACGCAGACGGTTTTCCATCGACGTACAGGAAACAGTCATCAAAAGGCTGAATGAAACGGCCCGGTATTGTACGGGAACTTCCAACTGTTATTTCGCGATGAAGTACGGCATGAAAATGATGGGAACACATCCGCATGAATGGTTCATGTTTCACGGGGCTCAATTCGGATACAAACATGCCAACTATATGGCACTCGAAAACTGGGTAAATGTCTATGACGGCGATTTAGGCATTGCGCTTTCGGATACATACACTTCCGGTATATTTCTTAGTAACCTCAGTCGTAAGCAGGCTAAACTTTTTGATGGTGTCCGGTGCGATTCGGGAAATGAATTTGATTTTACCGATAAGCTGGTAGCCCGTTACAAAGAGTTGGGCATTGATTCAACCACCAAGACAATAGTCTTCAGCAATGCGCTCGACTTCACTAAAGCGCTCGACATACAAGATTACTGCAAAGGCAAGATCCGTTGTTCTTTCGGAATCGGCACCAATCTCACCAATGATACCGGATTCACTCCTTCCAATATCGTCATGAAACTGACACAATGCAAGATGAATGTCAACCAAGAATGGAGAGAGTGTATCAAACTCTCGGATGATGCCGGAAAGCATACCGGTAGCCCTGAGGAAGTACAAGCCTGTCTATATGAATTGAGGCTGACCGGAAATCAATGATTACCCGGATTTTCGGACTTACTTAACAAAAGAGTGCCAAAGCCCTGCAAACGTATAAGCATAAAAAAAGGAGCAACGCCTTGCTCCAACCTTTTGTTAACCTTAAATCTAATACTATGAAAAACACAGTGCAAAGATACGGACTTTTAGCATATCCGCAAATTATCCAAATAAAAAAGCATGTTTCATAACATGATTTAAAACTTTCAGAGGGAAATACTCCCTCTTATTAATACTTTTTCAAGATTTAAACTCCCTCACGGCTCTTCCCAGTCTTTCCAAAGACAGTTCGCCGGATTGCCTCCACAACTGTTCCCCTTTTCTGAGAAGGATAAATGTAGGAGTAGATTCTATCGTATAGAAATTAGCCAGTTCGCTTTCTTCATCTACGTCGACCTGCACCACTTCAACTATACCTTCCATTTCTCTTTTGAACTCCTTTACCAAAGGTTCCATGCGTTTGCAATGAGGGCACCACGTTGCATAAAATTCTGCCATTACCCAGTCGTCACCGGCTAGTTTCTCCTTGTTTCTTGCCTCACGGGCTATTTTCTTTTCTTTCATGATTGATTCTCCTTTTTTAAATTAATGATTGGAAGTCTCAACAACATAAAAGAAGGAAGGTTTAGGAGATAAACATTAATACACAGAGATTTAGTTCTATTGGAAAACTAAAAAAGGAGTTCAAAGAGCCCGGTTAAGTCTGTTTGTATTTACCGGTCAGCTCTCCCTATCCAACCGGATAGCCTATGTACACCGAAGGAAATCATTGCACAAAAATGAAACTTTCGTGCAAAAAAAAGATATTCTATTCAATATTTATTTATCTTTGCCCCCCGAAATGGTTCGGAATCCGTATCCAACGGACGATGATTAAAAGGGAATCGGGTGTAAATCCCGGACAGTCCCGCTGCTGTGAAGTTCTATTAAATGTCTTATAAGTGAACTAATTTTACGCCACTGATGTTAATTCGGGAAGGCAAATAAGACAAGAGTCAGTCAGAAGACCTGCCACTTCGCGTAAAAGCGTTCTTGCACCTCGTGGATTAGGAGTAAAGAACATCATTTGTTAAGCCCCAAATCAAGAAAATACTGTGTTTTCATCAGGTGGAGTATGTCCGTCAGATGGGAAGACATTAAATAAGTATGTACTTAAATGAAAGAAGTATGATAAAAAAAATCTTAGTAGCCAATCGCGGTGAAATCGCCGTAAGGGTGATGCGTTCCTGCAGGGAAATGGAGATAACGAGCATTGCTATCTTCTCCGAAGCAGACCGGACCGCGAAGCACGTGCTCTACGCAGACGAAGCATATTGTGTAGGACCGGCAGCATCCAAAGAGAGTTATCTGAATATAGACAAAATCATCGAAGTGGCCAAAGCGAGTCACGCCGACGCTATCCATCCGGGTTACGGCTTCCTTTCCGAAAACGCCACTTTCGCCCGTCGATGCCAGGAAGAAGGCATCATCTTTATCGGCCCCAATCCGGAAACAATGGAAGCGATGGGAGATAAAATTTCCGCCCGCATAAAAATGATAGAAGCAGGAGTCCCTGTAGTTCCCGGTACACAAGAGAATCTGAAGAGCGTAGAAGAAGCTGTAGAACTTTGCAACAAGATCGGCTATCCGGTGATGCTGAAAGCTTCTATGGGTGGCGGTGGAAAAGGTATGCGCCTCATCCACAGTGCCGAAGAAGTAGAAGAAGCATATACGACTGCCAAGAGCGAATCCTTGTCTTCTTTCGGTGACGACACGGTTTATCTGGAGAAATTCGTCGAAGAGCCTCACCATATCGAGTTTCAGGTATTGGGTGACAAACACGGAAATGTCATTCACCTTTGCGAACGTGAATGTTCCGTTCAACGCCGCAATCAGAAGATTGTAGAAGAAACTCCTTCGGTTTTTGTCACTCCGGAATTGCGCAAAGATATGGGAGAGAAAGCGGTAGCTGCGGCAAAAGCTGTCAACTATATCGGTGCGGGAACAATCGAGTTCCTGGTAGACAAACACCGTAACTACTACTTCCTTGAAATGAATACCCGCCTGCAGGTGGAACATCCGATAACAGAACAGGTAGTGGGCGTCGACTTAGTAAAAGAGCAGATCAAGGTAGCCGACGGACAAGTACTGCAGTTGAAGCAGAAAGATATTCAGCAACGCGGACACGCTATCGAATGTCGTATTTGTGCCGAAGATACAGAAATGAACTTCATGCCAAGCCCGGGAATCATCAAGCAGATTACAGAACCGAACGGTATCGGTGTACGCATCGACAGCTATGTATACGAGGGTTATGAGATACCTATTTACTACGACCCGATGATCGGCAAACTGATAGTATGGGCCACCAGCCGCGAATATGCCATCGAACGGATGCGCCGCGTGCTCCACGAATATAAACTCACCGGAGTGAAAAACAATATCAGCTACCTGCGTGCCATCATGGATACTCCCGACTTTGTAGAAGGGCATTACGATACCGGATTCATCGCCAAGAATGGCGAATACCTGCAACAGTGCATCATGCGCACCAGCGAACGCTCCGAAAACGTAGCTCTGATTGCCGCATATATGGACTATCTGATGAATCTTGAAGAGAATAACAGTGGTATGGCAACCGACAACCGCCCCATCAGCAAGTGGAAAGAGTTCGGATTACACAAAGGTGTGTTGAGAATCTAACGTTAACAAAGAATATTCAATTATGGAAATTCATATAGGAAACCGTGTGGCCGAAGTGGAACTGGTCAGCAAGGAAGATAATAAAGTGGTGCTTACCATCGACGGAAAGACATTTGAAGCAGATGTCGTAATGGCCGAAAACGGTACTTGCAACATTCTGATGGATGGCCGCAGTTCGAACGCGCAACTGATTCGCCGCGAGAATGGTAAAAACTACAAGGTAAATACCCACTATAGCAGTTTCAATGTAGAGATAGTGGACAGCCAGGCGAAATACCTGCGCATGCGCAAGAAAGGCGAAGAGGAACAAAACGACTGCATCACCTCTCCGATGCCGGGCAAGGTGGTGAAAATACCCGTAACGGTCGGTCAGGAAATGAAAGCCGGAGACACCGCCATCGTGATCGAGGCCATGAAGATGCAAAGCAACTATAAGGTATCTTCAGACTGCCGCATCAAAGAAATTCTGGTTCAGGAAGGTGATAACATCACCGGTGAACAGACATTAATAACATTAGAACCGATTGCATAATATTTAGAACGGATTGCATTATGGAAGAAAAGAATAACGCATATGCCACGTTTGAAGAACGTGACCGCATCGCCTCTCTTGGCGGAGGTGTGGAAAAGATAGAGAAGCAACACGAAAGCGGCAAGATGACTGCCCGCGAACGTATCGAGATGTTGCTCGATAAAGGTACTTTTGTAGAACTGGACAAACTGATGGTTCACCGCTGTACCAACTACGGTATGGATAAAAATAAGATTCCGGGAGACGGTATCGTATCTGGTTACGGAAAGATTGACGGTCGCCAGGTATTTGTTTATGCATATGATTTTACGGTATATGGCGGTTCGCTGTCAGCTTCCAATGCCAAGAAAATCGTAAAAGTGCAGCAGCTGGCGTTGAAGAACGGTGCTCCGATTATTGCGCTGAACGATTCGGGTGGCGCGCGTATTCAGGAAGGTATCGAAAGTCTTTCGGGATATGCCGATATTTTCTATCAGAACACGATGGCAAGCGGAGTGATTCCGCAGATTTCCGCCATTCTCGGTCCCTGCGCCGGAGGTGCCTGCTACTCTCCTGCCCTTACCGACTTCATCTTTATGGTGAAGGAAAAGAGCCATATGTTCGTTACAGGTCCGGACGTGGTAAAAACGGTGATTCACGAAGAGGTAAGCAAAGAAGAACTGGGCGGTGCGATGACTCACAGCAGCAAGAGTGGTGTAACGCACTTTATGTGCAACACAGAAGAAGAATTGCTGATGAGCATCCGCGAACTTCTTTCATTCCTGCCTCAGAATAATATGGATGAAACGAAAAAACAGAACTGTACGGACGAAGTGAACCGCGAAGACGCCACTTTAGATACGATAGTACCTGCCGATCCGAATGTGCCGTATGACATGAAGGACATTATCGAACGAGTGGTAGACGACAGCTATTTCTTCGAAGTAATGCCCAACTTTGCAAAGAATATCATCATTGGTTTTGCACGCCTTGCAGGCCGCTCGGTAGGTATCGTTGCCAATCAGCCGGCCTATCTTGCCGGAGTGCTCGATATCGATGCCAGTGATAAGGCAAGCCGCTTCATCCGCTTCTGCGACTGCTTCAACATACCTTTGATCACCTTTGAAGATGTTCCGGGATTCCTGCCGGGATATACACAGGAAAACAACGGAATCATCCGCCACGGTGCTAAAATCGTATATGCATTTGCCGAAGCTACCGTACCCAAACTGACAGTCATTACCCGCAAAGCCTATGGCGGCGCTTACATCGTAATGAACTCCAAGCAGACAGGTGCCGACGTAAACTTTGCTTATCCGAGTGCGGAAATTGCAGTGATGGGTGCCGACGGTGCAATCAATATCCTGTTCCGCAAGGCAGATGCAGAAACGAAAGCTAAAGAACTGGAGGCATATAAAGAAAAGTTTGCCACCCCGTATCAGGCTGCCGAACTGGGATTCATTGATGAAATCATCTATCCGAGACAGACTCGCAAACGCCTGATACAGGCTTTGGAGATGACGGAAAACAAGATGCAGACCAATCCGCCCAAAAAGCACGGTAACATGCCTTTATAACATCCCGATAAGGTACTTTTGAAGGTACCGGAAATGATACGGACTTACATAGATTCTACTATAAATAATAAGGCATATTATTTCAGAATCTTTGTAAGTCCGTTCTTATTTCCCTTCTCTTATTTCATTCTTCATTTTCAAATAGTTCCAAGATCAGTTTCAACCGTTGAAACACTTTGTTTCATGCCTTGGAACAAACTGTTTCAAGCAATGAAACAAAGTGTTTCATACGGCGAAACAAAGTGTTTCAAGCGCTTGAAACTTTTTGAA
>NZ_KV804300.1:0-315 GCF_001811315.1 Bacteroides sp. HMSC067B03
GTAAGGCAGACCGCGTCGACATGCTCGAAAGACAAGAAGAGGAACGCAAGGAACAGGAGATCGAGAACGTCCTGAACAAAGCTATCAAAGAAAAAAGAATCACTGCTGACGTACGCGACGATTGGAAAGCGAACCTGACCAGCAACTTCGATACTGCAAAGAAGCTGCTCGACGCTATCAAGCCTGTGGAAATGCCTGAAGTTCATGCTCCCAGTCTGACGGATACCACAAACAAAAAGTTCGAAGACCTTCAAAACGATCCGGAGGCTTTGAAAAATATCATGGAGAAAAATCCGGCTGAATACGAACGTCTTT
>NZ_KV804301.1:0-29276 GCF_001811315.1 Bacteroides sp. HMSC067B03
AGGGGATGTGCCTTAGTTTTGACACAGCCCCATAACAAAAAGTTATATAAACTAGCGCAGTGTAACTTTAGTGATTACTGCCATAATTAATTTGTGGGATAAACAACCCGAACACTATAGCCAGCGTGCAAACTTCCTGATATACCAGCTTTTTACCAGTTGTGTCAAGATACAATAGGAAAGCAAAATGCCTGGCAGCCAAAGGAAATAGCCCAAAGGGAGAGCCGTCAGTCCGATAGACCTCCCGAAAGAAGTGAAAGGTATTATAATTCCTATCGCCATAACTAATAGTGTTAATCCCATAACGGGCCAGGTTGCCCGGCTTTGTATAAACGGGATCTTTCTTGTTCGTATCATATGGACAATCAATGTCTGTGATAATAAACCTTCTACAAACCATCCAGTCTGAAATAGCGTTTGATGTTCGGGAGTGTTACAGCTGAACACATACCACATAACCAAATAAGTAATTATATCGAAAATGGAACTGATAGGCCCTATATAAATCATAAAACGGCTCAGGTCGGACGCATCCCATTTACGCGGTTTCTTCAGAAACTCCGGGTCCATCCGGTCGAATGGAATGGTTGTCTGCGATATGTCATAAAGTAGATTCTGAATCAATAAGTGTATAGGCATCATAGGCAGGAATGGCAGAAACGCACTGGCGAACATCACACTGAACATATTACCAAAATTGGAACTGGCAGTCATTTTTATGTATTTATTGATATTGCCAAACGTCTTCCTCCCTTCTAGTACGCCATCTTCCAATACCATCAGGTCTTTTTCCAGCAGGATGATATCCGCACTTTCTTTGGCTATATCTACTGCCGAATCGACCGATATGCCAATATCCGATTGGCGTAGAGCACCTGCATCGTTGATTCCATCTCCCAGAAAGCCTACCGTGTTACCTTGCTCCTGCAACAGAGAGATAATATATGTCTTCTGAAATGGAGTGAGTTTGGAAAATAAAGTGGTGTTCTTTACTGCTTCTTTCAATGCAGTATCATCCATTTCCTCCACTTCTAACCCGCTAAGGGAGTGACTAGTGTCAATCCCTACTTGACGGGCAATGGCCTTCACCACGATATCATTGTCCCCCGACAAAATCTTAACTACCACTCCATGTGTATATAATTGCTCGATAGCTTCAGCGACAGAAGGTTTCGGGGGATCAAGAAAAGCGAGATAGCCGATCAACACCATTTCTTTTTCATCCTCGATAGCAAAATTGCAATCCTTTTCGATGAAACTTTTCTGGGAAACCGCCAATACTCTCATTCCTTGCCGGTTCATTTCTTCACTTATCTTTTGCGCTTTAGTTTTCAAGGCATCAGTCAGAGGATGTATCTGCCCGTTGAACTCAGCATACGAACAGACATCGAGAATTTCTTCTACCGCTCCTTTAGTAATGATCTGCCGTTTCCCTTGCCTGTCTTCTATTACAACAGACATTCTTCTGCGTGTAAAGTCGAAAGGTATTTCATCCACTTTGGTATAGTCGTCCTTCAAATGTTCCAGATTCAGTTCTCTCACATGGGAAAGGATTGCTTTATCCATCAGGTTTCTCAGACCAGTCTGAAAATAGCTGTTAAAGTACGCATGACGAAGAATACGTTTACTGTTATCATCGCTCCCATCTGCGTTGATATACTTCTCCAACACAATTTTGTCACAGGTCAGCGTACCGGTCTTATCGGTGCAGAGTATATCCATCGCTCCAAAATTCTGGATAGCATTGAGGTTCTTTACAATTGTTTTCTTCTTTGACATAGTAATCGCTCCCTTAGAAAGGTTGGCAGTTACTATCATAGGCAACATTTCGGGAGTAAGACCGACCGCAACAGATATAGCAAAAATGAAAGCTTCGAACCAGTCTCCTTTCGTAAAACCATTTACAAAAAACACAAATGGGACCATAACCAACATAAAACGAATCAATAGAAAGCTAACCTTACTAATGCCTTTATCAAAAGCTGTAGTAGCACGATGCCCGACCAGACTTTTAGCAATCGTACCCAAATAGGTTTTGTTTCCCGTTTCAAAAACAATTCCTTTTGCTGCCCCACTAATCACATTAGACCCCATATAACAGATATTATCCAACTCAATGACACTTCCTTTCCTGAATTGCTGTCCCTGTACTTCCGGAAACTTTTCTATCGGTTCGGACTCTCCTGTCAGTGAAGCCTGACTAATAAACAAGTCTTTTGAATCAATAATCCGTATATCGGCGGGGATCATATCACCGGCTGCCAGATACACAATATCTCCCGGAACAAGTTCTGTAATATCAATTTCTTCTTCCCGTTCTCCCGCGCGTTTCGCAAGACAAGTGTTTTTTACCATCTTCATTAAAGAATCCGTAGCTTCATTTGCTTTCCATTCCTGCCAGAAACGCAGGACAGCACTAAATAAAACCATTGATGATATAATGATTACTCCTGTCCATTCTTGTTCTCCCGGTTCAGCCATCAGTACATCCAATAACAGGGATATGATGGCAAGTCCGGTCAGAACGCCTATAAAGGGATTGATGAACGTTCTGATAAACAGGATAAACGGATTCTTTTTCTGTTCATGAATAACTTCGTTTCTTCCATAAATGGACTGTCGCTCCTGAACTTCTCCCTGTGTTAGTCCAAGCTTTGTGGTCTGCAAGTAGGAATAGATTGACTTACTGGGTTGTGTGGCAACCAAAAATACTTTCTCTGAATTGAATGTGTACTGTGATGAGCGCAGTCTTTTCTTCCATACCATATTCTCTTTTTTTTTAAGTTACTAACTGCATTTATTAATTCAACGCAAAAGTAAGGAGGACTTCACAAGGAAGCTGTTAGAGAATGATTAGAGTGGTATTAGAAAACAATTAGAATTTCTTAAATATGCGGGAGTTTTACCACAAAGGTAGTGCCTTCATCCTTATGAGAGGATACGGTCAATTCTCCTTTGTGAAGGTGAATGATTTTCTGCGTCAAAGCCATACCTATTCCATTTCCGGGAGCTATATTCTTGTTTTCTCCACGATAAAATAGTTTGAATAGGTTTTCTTTATCTACATCGGACATTCCTACACCATTATCGGATAAGCGGATGATCGCCCATTGCTCCCAATAAGCTATCAGGACTGATGAAGTCCGATTGGAAGAATACTTGCAGTTGTTCTCAACCAGATTTACAAAAGCAGTAGTCAACAGATAACTGTTTCCGATTACAGTCAGCACATTATCTTCTTCAGCTTCCTGCTCAAATACTAGTTCAATATGATAATCCGGATGAGCTTTTAATACTAGCTCTCTGGCATCCAGCAATAATTCGTCCAGACGGACCTCCTCCATTGTTATCTGTTCCGACTGATAATCGGCTTTTGCAAGATTCAGCAATCCGTCTATCAGGTTTATAATTCGTCGTGAATCTTGTAATGCATTGCCAATGGCTGCCTGATATTGTTCGGAGGTTCGCTCTTTCAACAAGGCTAAATCCAGTTCGGCTGTGAGAGCAGCCATAGGAGTACGTAATTCGTGGGATACATTGCTGACAAACATCTTTTGTGAGTTGAAAGACTTCTCCAAACGTTCCAGCAAATCATTGAATGTAATGCTTAACTCTCCCAGCTCATCCTGTTCATTTTTTACAGGTAACCTTTTGTCAATATGGGATGCGGTAATCTTCTCCGCTTCTTTTACTATATTTCGTATTGGCTTCAAAGTACTTCGGGAAAGAATATAACCGACAATTGCCAACACTGTCAATCCGCCGATAAATAATAGAATGAGCATATTTCTCAGTGCATCCCGGTTGGCGTATCCATAGCCATCATAAGCTGCGGCAGTGACAATGTAATCTTTTCCTTCAAACGGATACACAAGTCCTATTGCCTGATATTCGTCAACATAAAAACTGATGTTTTTTCGTTTCAGAATACGTTCCACCATTTCCGGTGTTTCCTTGATTATATCGTTTTGAAGAGCATCGTGATATAGTATTTTAAAATCTGTTGTATAGACAGCTACCTCTACCTCATTTATAAACTTCTGATTGTTCAGGTAAATAGACTGCATAGTCTTTGCATCTACTTGATTGTTAAGGAATAAATGAGCTTTGGTTATAGCTTCACTTTGTAAGTTACGAAAGAAAGCATTACTGCGTGAATGCTCACTTACGTAATAGACAGCTATAACAAATACGAAGAATACCGCGGCTGTCAGTCCTGCATATTGTAGAGTCAGTGTTGTCTTGATTTTCATAATTTGTCAGTCAGTATGAAGCCCATTCCGGCTTTGGTATGAATAAGTTTTGGTTCGAAATCCCGATCTATTTTTTTACGGAGATAGTTGATATATACATCTATGAAGTTTGTTCCCGTATCAAAATGGGTATTCCATACTTTCTCTGCTATTTCAACGCGGCTCAATACCCTTTCAGCATTTTCGACCATATATAGCAGCAAGTTATATTCTTTGGGAGAAAGTTTAATGAATATGCCATTCCGTTCTACGTCTTTCCGCTGAAGGTCAATACGCAGATCCGCATAAACAAGTTCCTGTGGTAACTCCGGTACATTTCCTGTAACACGTTTCAATAAAACTTTAATTCTGGCATTCAGCTCTCTGAAATCAAACGGTTTTACCATATAGTCATCTGCACCGGCATCGAAACCGTCCAGTTTATCGTTCGTTGAACCTAATGCCGTCAACATTAATATAGGAATATTGGGATTGGACTTACGAATTTCTTTTGCCAGTTCAAATCCATCCATCTTAGGCAAAACAATATCAGATATAACCAGATTGAATGTATGTGCCTGAAAAAGCCGTAATCCCATTAATCCGTCATAAGCTACCATTGTCTGATAACCATTTTCTTCCAGTCCGTTCATCAGTAAACTTGCAACTCTGGGTTCATCTTCTATAATTAGTATTGTATACATAGGAAAGGATTCGTTAATCAGAATATATATAACGAAACAAAAATAGTGATTATTCCTCACTTATTACATATATTTGTGTAATTATCATCGGTTGAATTTATGTCAGTATAAAAGATTTAGATATATTATTATCCAATATAGAACCTGTATTGGATGAACGTAATTTTGTTTTTTGTTCTTTTCCAACAATTGATTGGAAGATAATGTATGAACTAAACCCTATCGGGATTTTCCACGAGAAAGAAGGGGTAACTTTCATTCTTGAACAGCAAGATGCCGTAAATAAGAAGATTCATTACCAGTCTGTTTATAGGCTTATTACACTTAATGTACATTCCAGTCTGGATGCAGTTGGTCTGACAGCCGCCTTTTCAGCTAAACTAGCTGAGAAAAACATTAGTGCAAATGTTGTGACAGCGTATTATCATGACCATATTTTTGTGCCTGAAGAGAAAGCAGAACAAGCTTTAAATGCTATTCTTGAACTACAAAAAAGGTACTCAACGTGATGTGAGTACCTTTTATTTCATTTATTCCATAAACCGGAAAATGATTCGACCGGTCTGCGGACCATTTACCCATTTGGGTTGTGAAGAAGGACCGCACAGATCTGTGGAATTTACTTTATTACGTACAGGAGGAATCACATCCAAGACAGAGATTCCACTTTCAGGAAGCGTATAAAGTAATCGGTCACGACCGTCACGCGGCTGATATACTCCGATATAGGAATCCGGAGTCTCATTGGTCAGACTGATAGTACCTTCTTTTGTACGGATATTCATCCAGGAGACGCTGTCGAAATATCCTTTGAATTCAGGATAGGTAAATGTTTCACCCGGAATAGGATCGTTGTAGTCATTTTCCCATACGTCGTATTGCGTACCATGAATACGGTTTTGCCATACACGGTATGGTCCTGCTCCCAGCCATCGTTTGCTGATGACCTGATCCTCGGGATAGTCGAAGCTGATTCCTATTAAATCTACCACACCGGAGAAATTGTACGTATAATCCAATGCCGCCTCTCCATTGGGATTGATTGTCCATTGTGCTTTATCAAGATTCCCCAATTTATAATTTGCAGTAACAATCAGGTTTCCTCCGTCTTCTTTTACCTCTAGTTTGGTAAATACTGCGGCATCAGGGAATTCACTATAAGTACGGTCTTTTTCTTTTGCCTTTTCGTCATCGTGATTGTAAAATTGATCCAAAGAACGGTCCGCACGACGGGCACCAATGAAACGAGGTCCATTGGCAAAGCTGATCTTATGATTGTTCACTGATACACCTTTTAGTTGGCCATCTCTCTTTGAGAAAATGAAAGTATGATTCTTCGCTTTCACAGTCAGCTCATTTTCCGTTTCTGAATATGTTGCTTTACCAGATAGAGGAGAAAACACTTCGTTCGTCTGATTCAATTTATCTACAGGGAAAGTCCAGCGCCATAGCTCATGACCGTATTTGTCAATCGCTGTAAGGAAAAGGGCATCAGCATTCGGAAGAATGGTTGTTTTAATATCCAGTATCCCTGTTGAATGAGCTGCCACATCACTTCCTTGTACCTCTCCTTCTTTCAGAACTTGAGTGGTTGTATTAGAAGTATCTGTTGCAGTAGGAAACTTCACCTGTTTCCAGAGGAAGCGACAAGTATTCAGGTTCAGGTAATCATAGCGGTTTTCTACAGAGAATTTACCGTCAAACTGCTTGTCAATAGAAGTATTCATAATTTGTACCGGACTCCATAACTGCTTGATTGTATAGAAACTACCCTCTTTTTCATGATGTGGCCCTACAATGCCATCAGCACCGAAGTTCCCTTGATTATCAATGAAACCATCCATATCGACACGTTTCACTCCCTCATCTGCCAGTACCCAAAGGAATCCACCGATGCAGCGGGGATGTTTGCGCATCATTTCCCAATAGTCGTACAATCCGGCACCGTGACCACCATCGTACAAACCATGGAGGAATTCTGTCGGCATGAAGATTTCCGGCAAACGCATGTAATTCTGACTTTCACCGTAAGAACGATAGTGCATGGTTTCAAAACCGGAAAAATTACCTTGCGGGTGAATCACCGGACGTTTTTGCGGGTCGTATTTATGAAATTCCCCATCGAGTTCGGTATTCCATCCTTTTTCATTACCGTTGCTCCACCAAATAATAGACGGATGGTTAACATCCCGCTCTATCATTCCTTCAATCAGTCGTACTCCGGTCGGGGTATCATATTTGCCATGCCAGCCACCTAATTCATCCATCACATAAAGTCCCAGAGAATCACATGCTTCCAGAAACTCCGGATCGGCAGGATAATGACTCAGGCGAACAGAATTCATATTCATGTCTTTCATCAAAAGAACATCTTCGATATTCTTTGCTTTACTTAGCGTACGGCCACTTTCTGGACGGAAACTATGACGATTGACACCCCGTACATTGATGCGTACTCCATTTATATATAGTCCGTCACTTTCGCGTACTTCAATAGTGCGAAAACCAAATTTTTCAGTTTCATTGTGCAACACTTTGCCATTCTTATCAAGCAGGGAGAACTGAGCTTTATAAAGATTGGGAGTTTCCGCTGTCCACAAAGCCGGATTTGGAACATTTAATTGTAACGATGTCCAATCCCCTCCTGCCTTCACCGGTACAGTCGTTTCTACCAGTTTCTTATCTTTATTATCCAGAATCTGGGCACGGATACTCATTCCATCATTGGATATATTTGTGTAACAATTGGCACGGAAGGTTCCATCCATTTGCGCATCAATTGCGATATGTCGCAAATTAATGGCAGGTTTCACTTCCAGGAATACCGGGCGGAAGATACCACCAAAATTCCAGTAATCGGCACGACGTTCGGCAAGATTCACACTGGCATTTTCGCTTTCTTTAGACACTGTTACTTCCAAGAGGTTCTTTTTTCCGTATTTAAGGAAATCAGTGACATTGTATGAAAAACGATAGAAAGCTCCCTGATGTTTCGAACCAACCTTCCGTCCGTTTACTTTGACTTCGGTATCTGTCATTGAAGCCTCGAATACAAGATTCACCTGTTGCCCGCGAAACTTCTCGGGAACTTCGAACTCATATTTATACATTCCTTTCTCATCAGCAACGCCTTCGGGAAATGCTTTGCCATAAAAGGTGATTCCATACTGATAGGTACCAAAGCCTTGCAACTCCCAACAAGATGGTACACCGATCTTTGTCCATTTGCCTGAATTACGTCCGTTAGTACAGAAGAAGTCCCATTCTACCATATCATCACATCCGTGACCGGAAAGGTATTGTCGTTCCGTTTGCGGAAGATTTTGAGCAGCCAGCGTAGTTGCCAATGCTAAAGTCGATAATAAAGTGGTTACTTTTCTCATTATTACTTTTATTATTGTGTTAGTTACTATTTATTTGTATCAAATCTTATTTTACAGTTTGCTTATGCGTACATGCAGTGTATGTTCTTTTTTCTCAATAGCATACTTTTTCAGCACGCCTGGTCCACAACTGCTATTCCCTAATCCAAGTACAGCAGCATCCATACTGAGAATGACCTCGGGACGTGGCTTTAAATCGCAGTCGTGTGTTTCTTTATATAAATCCTGTGCGGTATAATGCAAAGCGGATGCAGAGAATACATTTTCTACAGCGTCTACACGAATACCTTTATTATGTTTATCTGTCAACGTAAGAAACTGCACTTCTTCCTTATTTCCACTATCCTGTGGGCGAGGATAATGTACATACTGTTCTGCTACTGTTCTCTTCCAAAGCCCTATTGCAGCAGATGTCTTTCGATCGGGATAATTATCTTGCGGTCCTCTTCCATACCATGTAAACGTATTACAAGCCGGAGACAGGCAAAATGCAAGTCCTAGACGAGGCAATTCCGGGAGCACTCCTTGTGGTAAGAAAGTAGTTTTCAGATCAATGGTTCCATCAGAGGAAATTGTATAAACTGATGTCGTTGTTACTCTCCCCTCCTTATATAAATTAGTTGTCCGTATCCTGACTATAATTGCTCCATCTGCACGTTCTTCATGATTGAAAGACTCCAGGTTAATCCGGGGATTATCCATTGTATGCAATTTCCAGTCTTTTGCCAACCAGTTTCCAAAACTCTTATCATTATCTGTCGGAGCACGAAAGACTTGTGTGACTGGCTGAACCGGAAAATCATCTGAATGAGCCAACATCTCTTTTCCATTATATATAAGAGAGGTCATACTTCCGGTTACTCCCTTTTCCCACTGAACAGAAAAACTTCGTCCGTTAATCAATAGAGTTTTATCATCCTCATTTATTTGCAGTGTTCCTTTATTGACTACATCAGCAGATAACAAATCCCCTTTCTGCAAGCAAAACTGTTCCCAAGTTACCTCGTGTCCTGCTTTCGCCCAAAGAGCATCAGATTTCAAAACGATGCTTACTTTTAGTTGACAATCGGAACGTGTCTTCATTAAGTTCCTAGGGAAAACGGGTAAAGCGACCGCTTCGCTCTTTCCGGGAGCTATTTCCGGTAATGCGATTTCTCCCTGTTCCTTCTGTTTGCCATCTATCGACAGTGTCCACAAGCAACGATATTGAGACAAATCTATATGATGATTCCTGTTTGTAATAATCAATTGCCCATTGTTGACTGCCAACTGAACCGGAGCATATACCTTCTTTACTTCCCAATATTTCGGAGTCGTTTCACGGTCACTCATCAATAAGCCATTAAAACAGAAAGCTTTCAGATTCGGCTTATCACCGAAGTCTCCACCATACGCCACCATGATACGTCCATCTGACAATTCCTTATAAATACCTTGATCTACCCAATCCCAGATGAAACCGCCCAACATGCGTGGATTACTATATATTTCATCCCAATATTCTTTGAAGTTTCCCAATGCATTACCCATCGAATGTGCATATTCGCTTGTCATTACCGGACGGTCATCATTAGTACGTTCCGCTATTTCCAACAGCCGTTCCCAGCGTGCATTTTCCGCACGCTCCTTGTCTTCTCCTTCTGCAATGCCGGGATTCAAATATTCTTGTTTCACACGAGTATAAAAACGGCTGATTACATCGACCGTCTTCGGGTCAGGCTCACCATCCACTTCTTGTGCGCCCTCATAATGTACAGGGCGTGTAGGGTCAAAATCGTGTAGCCATGCAGAAATGGCCGCAAAGTTGGGGCCGTAACCGCTTTCATTTCCCATACTCCACATCACGATACTCGGATAATTCTTATCACGTTCTGCCATGCGGACTGCACGATCCATAAATGCAGCATGCCAATCGGGTGTACTAGCCAGTGTTCCGCGTAGACCGTGCTCTTCAATATCCGCTTCATCCATCACATACAGCCCTAAACTGTCACAAAGTTCATACCAACGGCTCACATTGGGATAATGGCTGGTTCGGACAGCGTTGATGTTCGCCTGTTTCATTAAAAGTATATCCTGAAGCATTCTTTCTTCACTCATAACACGTGCTGTCCTCGGATCGTGTTCATGACGGTTTACACCTCTAAAGCGGACCGGATTACCATTAATCAGTAGCTGTCCTTTTTTAATTTCCACAGAACGGAAACCTACTGACTGTTCTGTCTGCTCTATCACTTTTCCTTCCGGATTTAACAAAGCCAAGTGTAACTTGTAGAGATAAGGGGTTTCTGCCGTCCATCTCTCCGGGGATTTTATAACAGTTGACAAACGTCCCATCTTACGTGGCCCACGCTGCGGATACCATTCATTCATCCGGCTGGCTTTATGTTCTAAATCCAATATGTCTTCAACCTCTCCCTGTAACGTTACAATTACTTTTCCGGTCGCGTCTTTCAACATACCTTGTATTGTATATCCTTTTCCGGTCATACCTCCGTATATATTAAATTGAGGATCAATCTGCAAAATAAAGTCTTTATACTCACCGGCAGATGCAGGAAGAGTACGTATAGCATAATCACGGATGCGAATATCAGGTGTATGTATCAGATGAATGCTACGATGAATACCACCAAAACGCCAGAAGTCCTGATCTTCAAGGTATGATCCGTCACTATATCGGTAAACTTCCAGCGCAATCTGATTCTCACCAGTCTTCAAATAACTGGTAATATTAAATTCACTAGGCTCCATACTTCCCTGACTATATCCCACCCGTTCGCCATTTATCCATACATAAAAAGCACTCATCACTCCTTCAAAGCGCAGAAAAGTCTGTCCGTCTGCTTCCCATCCGACAGGCAAAACGAATGTACGCCGATACTGTCCGACCGGATTTCGTTCTTTATAAGTGGTATAGTCAGCCTTTGGCTCTCCCATCACTCGCGGAGGATCTATTTTGAATGGGTAACCTGCAGATACGTAAATAGGTGTACCATATCCATTCACTTCCCAATTAGCAGGGACAGGAAAATCTTTCCAGCTTTTATCATTGAAGTTTGCCTGATAGAAATCTATGATTCTTTCATCAGGCACAGGAGTCCAACGGAACTTCCAGATTCCATCCAGAGACATAGAACAATCTCCTTTCTGCGTGGAAAAAGGAATAAAAGCAGCTCGTGCCGGTTCACGATTGATCTGGAGAACATGATGATTCTCCCAGTCATGCGTTGTTTGTGCCTGCATCGGGCAAGCAATCAATGCGCCAAGCAGTAAAGTATATATTCTCATTCGTTCTTTTTTCTTCATATCAAGTAGACGGACGAAAGGGCATTTTGTACCCCTTTCTTTTACAGAAATATTAAAGAATAATAAAAGAAGAAACACTCTATGATGAAAAGCTCTACCTTGTGACTTATAACTAATTCTAATATTTTTATTATGAAAAAACTACTATTCAGCAGCCTCCTTTTATTAAGTAGTCTCGCTTCGCAAGCACAAAATGAGTATACAATTGAAGGCGATGTAAAAGGAGTGAAAGATGGAACTCTGGTTTCTTTGTTTTTAACGGATGGACGTGTAGGAAGTGTCGTTGCTTCGGACACAATACGGAATGGAACGTTCTTTTTCAAGCGAAATGCAGGAGAAAGTGGTATGGATCAATTGTCACTTATGTGTAACCGTGAAGCGGATTTTCCTCCGATGTCTCTGGAGATTTATGCAACTCCCAACGCCAAAATAAAAGTAACAGGTACAAACACTTTGATTTACACATGGAAAGTAGAGAGTCCGGTGAAAGAACAGCAAGAGTATAATCGATTTATCGAAAACTCACGTGACTTATGGGACGAATTCCAACGCCTGGCTATCAATATGCGTTCTGCTCCGGAAGCCGAACGAAAAGCAATACGGGCAAAATCGGACAGCATATCGGCTATTATTGATAAACGGGAAGTGAAGCTGATGCAGGAACTCCCTATTTCCAATATTTGGATGGATAAGTTATTTGGTTTAAGCATGTCTGTAAAGTACAATCCTAAGTTTACTGATAAAGAAGAAATACTGGCTTTGTATAACAGATTGAACGAAGAACAGAAAGCTTCCATAACAGGACAAGAAATAACAGTCAATCTTTTCCCTCCAAAGACAGTAAAAGAAGGAGATGAAATGGCAGATTCCGATCTTTTCGATCTGGACGGAAATGTTCACCATTTAGCTGACTTTAAGGGGAAATTCATACTTCTTGATTTTTGGAGTAGCGGTTGCGGACCTTGTATCATGGCTCTGCCCGAAATGAGAGAGATTCATGAACAATATAAAGACCGACTCACTATTGTCAGTTTGAGCTCGGATACCAAGAGCCGATGGAAGGCTGCTTCTGCACAACATGAGATGACTTGGCAAAACCTAAGCGACCTGAAACAGAATGCCGGGCTGTCTGCGGTATATGATGTCAATGGTATTCCCAATTATGTTCTCATTTCTCCGGAAGGAAAAATCATGAAAATGTGGTCGGGATATGGTAAGGGTAGCCTAAAACTTAAAATGCGCAGATATCTGGATGTACCCAAACGCGAGATGAGTATAACTCAAGGGACCAATGACAAGATTGTTAATCATCCGGTTACAGAATCAACCAATACTGATATTCTTGAAGTGAAACAAGTAGAACTAACTGATACGGCCACAATCATCCACTTCTATGCGTACTATATACCTAAATACTGGATACAAGTAAGCACAAATGCCCAGTTGACAGATGAAAAAGGGGGATCATATACTCTAAAGAAGGCCGATGGGCTTACTCCCGGTGAACATTTCTTTTTGCCCGAAAGCGGAGAAGCCGAGTTCTCACTCACATTCGAGCCACTGCCTTTCGATACAAAACGATTCAACTTCACGGAAGGAACGTCTGAAAAAGACTGGCAAATAAATGGCATAAAACTCACTAAATAATAAATAGAAAGAGGAAGACGGATGTTTTTCCTCTTTTTTATTCCTTCACAGTAAACTTACTTATAAAGCCAAAATCATTTCAAAACAGAATTGCCTTTTTATAAGTTCTCATTCTGCCATTCTTTTGTATGATTCAATATATGAATAATCGTCTAATTAATATTGGAGCATTGAATATTAAAATATGAATATCATATTAACATTAAATATGTTGCAATTCTAAATAGCTCCGTAAGTAGTCCCAAAAAGTCCTGTAAATATGGCATTATATTCTAAGAAATAGCTTTCTTTGTTATGAACATATACGTCATCCTATATATTTGCATTAAAAACCAAAAGAAATGGAAGAGAACAAACAAACGCTCTATTATGATGAATTACTAAGTATTTTACCCGATGGAGTTATCATATTTGATGTTGGTGGAGAAGTCATTCAACTTAATCAGCAGGCTCTAACAGAGCTTCATGTTCACCCATCAGTCAATGAGATACTTCCTCTTCCTGCCAATCATTTATTTAAACTGCTAAACAAGAAGGAAGATATACTCTCGACTATTCTGCAAAAGATTTGTCAAGGAGAAAAAACTTATTCATTGCCTGAACATACTTTTATGCAAGAACAGGTTGATTATACCCAATTTCCTATCAGAGGGGAATTTGCAACAATTAGGGAGGAAGGTAAATTAAAAAAGATCTTATTCTTTTTCCGCAATATTACAGTAGAACTAACACAAGAGTATATCTTGAATACCGCTTTACAAAGAACTAGAATATATCCCTGGTATTACGATATAAGCCGAAGTGAATTTACCCTTGACGATCGTTATTTTGAGCATTTAGGTATTCCGGCAGGAGAAAACAATACTTTGACAATGGAGGAATATGTGAATATGATTCATCCGGACGACCGACAAACCATGACCGATGCCTTTGTTGTGCAACTTAGCGGCAATACTACTTTTGATAAAACCGTACCATTCCGTTTGCGCCGCGGAGACGGCACTTGGGAATGGTTTGAGGGTCAATCCACTTATATTGCAAACATCTCCGGACATCCCTATCGATTAGTGGGAATCTGTCTGAGTATCCAAGAATATAAAGACATAGAAAACACTTTGATAGAGGCCCGTAAGAAAGCAGAAGAAAGTGACCGCCTTAAAATGGCTTTTTTAGCAAATATGAGCCATGAGATTCGTACACCATTGAATGCAATAGTAGGCTTCTCTGATGTAATCGGTTCCAGTTATGATGAATTAAGTGAGGAAGAACGTGCCGATTTTGTGAGGTTAATCAGCGTCAACAGCGAACACTTACTAAGGCTGATTGATGACATACTTGATTTATCCAAGATTGAATCAGATACTATTAAATTTACTTTCACAGATTGTTCTCTAAAGTCTCTAATGATAGATATAGAGAAAGAACAGGCTGTGAAATCTACATCTGAAATCGATATTAGAGCAATATTGCCCGATGAAGATGTCTATATCAACACAGATGCTACACGTCTGAAACAAGTAGTATGTAATTTCATTAATAATGCCCGCAAGTTTACAGAAAAAGGATATATTCATTTCGGTTATACTGTTGATTCTATCCATGCAGACTCAGTTCATGTATTTGTGGAAGATACTGGTTCGGGGATTCCGCAGGAATGCCAAAAAGAAATATTCGACCGTTTCTATAAGGTAGATACATTTAAGCAGGGAACCGGTTTGGGGCTTTCTATCTGCAAAACGATTGCCGAACATCTGCAAGGAGAAATTTCCGTTGAATCAGAAGTTGGGAAAGGCAGCTGTTTTAGTGTTACCCTGCCATTCAAAAGGCAAGCAGAAGATTAGTGGCCTCTATATTTTTGTGGAGTGACACCGGTATGCTGCTTAAAAAACTTATTGAAGAAAGAGATGTTATTGAATCCCAGGGACAAAGCTATGTTTTTCACAGGCTCATTGCTTGACTTTAAACGGGACTTGGCATCCATCAGGATAACAGAAGCAATTATTTCTAACGGAGTATTCCCCGCTGCCTTCTTGATTGTTGAACAAAAATGAGGCAGAGTAAGTCCTAAGTGACTGGCATAAAAAGAGGTACCATGATGAACAGTATAATACCTCATAACCAGTTGTATGAATTCCTGATATATCTCATATTTTCTTGATTGAGATGATATATACCATTTATTCTGCAATTTGTAAATTTCGGTCGCTCCTTCTACAAACATGGTGAGAACAGCTTTTACAATCTCTTTGTTAGCCAATGTTCTGGCCGAAGTGTATGCAAGAATCGATGATTCATAAAACAGTTTATAGCTATTGGCTTGCAGCGGAGATAATTTGATAACCGGATTTTGCATGATTATCGGAAGCAGATGTTGGGTGGACTTCATCAAATTAATATTTTCTATAAACTGAAAAGAGAAGCCTGCGTAATAAATATGAATATCAGACGAAAACTCATGAATTTCCATAAAATAATTAGGTGGTAAGGTAATTAAATCGTTTTCGACAATATTATAGTGATTCCCATTAATCGTTGCTTGTATTGTCCCTTTCGTACAAAGAATAAAGAAACCGGCCTCTATTTTACAATGAACATTTTTATACCCTAGCAAGTTTTCCCCGAATCCTTCTCCCACTTTATAATCAACCGTTAAATTGTACCTTGGTATATCGCTTTCCATTGTCTATCTTGTTTTTAATTTCAAATATAGAGATTATTTAAAATCCACATTCAGGATAATTAAAATTCGAGCATCGAATCTTAAAAAAATAACATTTATATTCTATTTATAAGAAAAGGACAAAATAAGAAACGGGATACAGAAAGCTATATAAAACGTCTTTGCATCCCGTTACTTTTAGTGTTGTAATTTGGTGGAATTACTGAATATCCAACGCATCAAATGCCAAACCATCCATATTCTCTGCTGAAAGCAGTACCTTATAATGTCCGGCATTAATAAATGTACCGGTGGTGGTACTCATCATCTTCCATTTGTCCGGTGTTTTGGGGAAGGTAAGTACATCCTCTTTCAATACCACTCCTTTTGAATCAATGAACTTCATTAATACAGGCATCGGTTTTTCGGTAGTATTCATATATTTAAAACGAAGTGCATAGACTTGTGCCAATCCTGTAGAAACATTCCATTCAATACTGTTACCTTTTCCTTTACCAAAGAAAACACCCATCTGTTTGCGGTGTTCTTTCTTCTGGAATTTTCCTTTCAGTACAGCAGCTTCCGCTTCGTAAGCTATGCTGACACGAGCATTTTTGTCTTCGGGAAGCAATTCTTTCGGAGTTTTCTCCATCACTTCTTTACTTGCCTTCTCCCAATTCCAGTCTGATGCGGGAAATAGAGTCGGTTTCGAATCCGAATTGGCAGAAGCAATAGCAATACCCGAAATCAAAGCCTGCCCCGCTTTCACTTCCGGAAAATGTATTTTCAATAATCCGCCTTTTACAATAGCGTATACTACTTTTTTACAAGCTCCATCGTGACCACTTTCAGCCCAAATGTCAAGATCATCCAATACCACAGAGTCATTCACTGCAACATCAAAAATGCGCAATCCTTCACAATCGGCAGAAGCACTGCCTCCTGTTCCATGCCAAGGTTCTGTGAAGTAAAATTCGATTCGATACATTCCATCAGCTACCGGGAAATTGTATTCCAGTTGATGGCGGCCAAAACGGAAATGCTGAAACAACTTCCAGTCACGACTTCCCCGAATCGGATCACTCGTAGTGCGCTGACTTGCAAGGTATGGATTCAACTCGTTGAAGCTTGTTGCCCATGAACGGGAGTAATTGGTATTATCCTGCATCCATAACTGACCAAAACTATCTGTAAAATCATCTCCCCCACAGTTGATGCGATACAGGTAATTATATCCGTCCTCACCTTTCAATAGAGGTTTTGTGTCCTGATACAATATCCCGAAATGAGGAGCTTGTTCCAGACCGTTGAGTACAAGAATGTCTTCGACAACTGCTTTTCCTTTATAATATCCTACAGCACGAAGTACATTATAACGAATATCCCGATTCTCCCACATAAAGTGAGTACCTGTGCCATTATTCTTTTTACGTCCCAGATAAGTCACTTTTTCATTGGACATATCATTATAAAGCAATACGGAATCACAATTACTGTATGCTTCGATCGTAGCCCGACGGCGCCCTTCCTCAAAACGGTCCGCCCAAGTATGTGATACCAGATATACCATCGGGTCCTTGGCTGCCGAAACATAGTTGGCACGATACATATAATATACGTCCAATGGTTCTTCCCACGGAGTCACCAGTCCTTTATAGTTGAACGGGCCTGCCTTATCTATTTTCCGGTATGCTTCATCCGGCTGACGACGTCCGGGATTGTCATGACTGCTGAAAATCCATTGAAACTGTCCGCAAACACTGTCTTTGACCTGTTCCGCCAGACGAATCTTTGTTTCCATCAACTGGCACATACGGCTCTCACTCCATACACCATTTGCGTCGAATTCCGCAGGTTCCGTATGCAGATCAATGCTTCTCCAGGCACCATATTCTCCGTTCAGTAACTGGTTCTTCTGCGAAAGTTCCTTTCCATACTTCGTAACATCTCCTCCATATGTACCGCTCCAATTCTGAATTACATTCCAGTCAGTCCCTTCACCTCCGTTGCAAGTGGTAATGATACGCATTGTACGTGCTGTGGGGTCCATTTCACGAATGATTTCACTACACTCCTGTGCAAATTCACGAGGCAATGTACTCTCATTCTGTAATCCCCATATCACTACTGACGGAGAATTACGACGTTCCTTCACCCATTGACGAAGCAGCTTTTTAAAATTCTCACGAAACTCCGGAGTATCATACCACACGTGGGCAGAAAGCTGTGTCCAGAACAAGACTCCTTCTTCATCCCAATATTTCTGATAATCGAGATGATGTGGCTGGTGGGCATCACGAAAGGCATTAAAACCTGCCGCACGTATTTGCTTCACTCTTGCAGCTACCTGTTCTTTACTGAATGCATGACTCTGTCCGAACTGATGTTCATACTCGCATACGCCATTGATAAAGACAGGCTTTCCATTCAGGTAAAAGCGACCATCTCCATCATTTCTCTTCACCGGCCAACTGATCGTACGGATACCGAACGGAGTTGAAATCTCATCCGTTGTTTTAGTATCACGCTTAATCATACTTGCCAGTTTATAAAGATATGGATTCTCCGTATCCCATAAAACAGGATTTTCTACAGGAGCCTGTTGACGGATTACCTTCATTTCTCCCGGAGCCAATGTCACTTTCTCTACCAGACGAAATACTTGTTTTCCATCCTCATTACTCAATTTATTAACTACCTCTATCGTTTCCCCGGTCTTACCATAGTTCTTCACCTCTGTTTCTACAAATATATTAGCCGCCTTTTCATCATTCCAGATGTGTACTCCGAAAGGTTCAATACGAATCTCATCTGTTACCTCCAGCACTACCGGACGGAATATTCCTAACGGCTGAGAGCCTTCACTAAATCCCCACTCTGACGAACATCCACCACATACCCACGGCATATCGGCTATCATTTCCGGATGCTCCGCTTTTACTTCCAGACGATTTGTTCCTTGTTTCAGTGCATCGGTCACGTCCAATGTCAACGTAGTACGCCCTACCGGATGACGTCCGAAGTCATGTCCGTTCACTTTAATAGTAGCATACGTACCCACTCCTTCAAAACGCAGGAAATACCTTTTTAATTGACTATTGACAGTTGACAATTGACAATTATCGAGAGAGAAGTCTTTTACGTACATGGCTGTTCCGTGTAGGTTGCCATGAGTTAGTTGGCGATAACCGTAATAGTCATCCCAGTTATGGGGGATTCGACAATCGATAACTGATGATTGACGGTTGGTAATCGGTGATTGGTGATTATCCTTTGAATGGTCTTTTGAATTGTCGATTGTCAATTGTGAATTGTCAATTAACCAAGTTTTCCAGCCTTCATTCAGTTCAGTGATCATCCGACGGTTCTTTGTTTCAGGTTTCGGGAAGCGGACTGCGGAACGTCCCATCGGTTGGCTCGTGGCAACAGCGATACCACGCTGTTCGGCATTATTCACTGCACAATAAAAATGATAAACTACTCCATCATGTTTGATTACATAACTTTTATGTGCAAACAATTCGTCATAATTCTTAGACGGGATAATCAAATCAGCCCCATGCCAGTCTGTCCAGTTGACCAGATCATAACTTGCAGCAAACGTATTAAAAGCTTTATACTTGCGCGAGGGTTCAAAAGCAGAGAAATAAAACATCACATACACGTCGCCCATTTTCTGGATGTGAGCATCTCCGGTGATCGTTCCGTCCGCTTCGTGCGCAAAGACCGGATTGCCGGGATAGCGTTTCCATGTTTTCATATCCTTGGAGAGTGCGATACCTACCCGTTCTCCCTTTAAGTCCGTTTCCGGATGGCGCCCTCCCGCATTGTAGAACATCACAAACGGAGCCCCTAAGGTTTTGTCTTTATCCCAGTAAACAGTGCTTTTATATTGGGTCAGCTTTTCCCACCACTGTGCATCTTTATCATGAATGCTTAAAATAGGTTTGCCTAAAGACTCCCATTCGTGAGCCGTAGAAATATCTCCTTTGGTAGATGCCAGTCCGACAAAGAGTGGTGCTTTTACGGCTTCATACCCTGTACCTTCGCCACCGATGTAAGTCATCCAGTGACGACCTTTATAAGTCTGAAGCTGGTAGCTTCCTCCCCATTCCATATCCGGCAGCGCAGGAAATCCGCCACGCTGATTACAGTCCCATTTTCCGTCCCGATAGGAAAGTACGCGTCCAAGAGTACGCCATTCAAGCAGATTATCACTTTCTGCTATCCAGGTTTCGTATCCACGGCCATCCGTTCCGGTCTTGCCATTATAAACGACGTACGTCATCAGCCACTTGTCTCCCTGACGGAATACTGTGGGACAATCAATCTTATGATAATTGTCGGTCGGGGCAACGGCAAGTCCGTACTTATAGGGCGTCTTTACCTCCTCATAAATCTGCTCCATCCGTTCCTGCGTAACTTCTTCACGTTGCGCATGCAGAGTGCATACAGTAGCTATACTAAATAATGTCAGTAATAACTTCTTCATTATACTTTTATCTATCATCTTTATCTAAGTTGTGACTATTAGTTTCATTGCTCGAAACAAAAGGTTTCAAGGCATGAAACTAATGGTTTCACACCGAGAAACAAACAGTTTCATTGCTTGAAACTAAATATAGGCTTGCAACAAGTGCTCATTAGTAAAACAACCAATCCATTGTTTCTTCGTCTCCGGCTAATCCGGCATTACGAGTTTTCATTTCCGCAGCTGTAAATCCAAGGACCTGAAGATAGCCTTTAGGCAACATCAACGTATGTTTTCCAGCCGGGAAGCTATATGCATGTACATTTGCCAACGGCATTCCACTAATATGAATGGCATTTGTCAACACCGGCTCAGCCTGACCGTAATCGTTAGCAGAAGCATCAATCTCCAGTTTGGGAGCCTTTGCATACTTCTTCTGATCGTCTTTGAAATAAGCAACCAGCAGTTTGACCGGATCATTCGTTTCAAAAGTAATGCTTGTCCCTTTCTCCCGTTGTTCATTTCCATTGAAGCGGAATGCCTTCATTCCTTTCAGTTCGGGAGCAATCGCTTCTATTTTACCCGAAAGGTCTGTGAATAAAGAGGTTCCTTCATCCAGTTTAACTGTCGGATAATTCGATATTAAGTTCACATTCGCAGGAGTCCAGGCTGCAATCTCTACCGTTTCAGTCACGGCATTGCCATTCTGCTTTTCTTTCAGCATGGTAAGGTTCGCTTTAAAGTTCTCCAATTCTTTTTCGTAGTGTACCAGCAGTTCTTTCCATGTCTTATTATGCCCATCATCTCCACCGATAGGAATACGGCGCTGGGCTGTCTGCATACTGTTGGCGTATAAATAATGCTCGTCTGTCAGTTCCACTAACTTGCGATAGTGTTCCAGACTTTGTTCCATCAGAGGAATGGCTTCTTCCAGCTTCTTAATGTCTTTTCCCCACTGATAGTCTAATACCAGTTTCGCAGCTTTCACTTTCAGATTAAACGCATAGGCAAACTCACGGTAACAGTGCATATCATTCTGCAAACGTGCAAATTCGGCTTTATTGGAAGAGATGGAAGTGGCTGCTTTATCGATCGCTGCTATTGCCTTGTCACCGTGTTCTATCACCTGAGCAACAATATCCAGAGGCATTTCACCTACATGAGGCTCATTCTTCCATTCTTTCTCTACAAATTCGATCAACTTCTCCCCTTCCGGTCCGCAACTTTCATAAAATCCCGGATAGATCGTATATTTGTACGGATTGACAAGCTGGCTCATAAACATACCCAGCAACAATGTCTGACGGTTTCCTTCCGTAATGCCGAAACGGCGCAATAACTTCGGAGCAATCTCTCCGCTTTCTTCATAAGCAATGCGAATATTGCCCGCATTCTCATCAGATGTTCCGTAGAACTTACCTAGCTGATGATTCCAGTAACCAATCTCATCTGTACGGTCACGACGGCAGTTCCATGCATAGCGTCCCCACGTCTGATACCAAATCCAGTCACGGTCCAGTTGAAATTCCCGTTCACCGTTCGGCAACTTGTCGGCTGTATAAGGCCAGTCCCAGTATGAAGCCTGTGGGTAAAGGTGCAACGCATTGGCACCATGTACATTATGCATCGCTTGTACCGCCTTTTGTACGAAGTCCGGAGAACCCCAGCGGAACGGTTCCAGGTTCGCCAGAATATGTACGTTGCTGATATGAATGGAGCCTAAAGAACTCAGATCCGTATGAATCTTCGACCATGGACCACGGGGTTCATAAGTTGTTAATGATTCACCATTATATTTATGCATCGTATAGAGATTCTTGTATATCGGCAATGCGGCATCCATTACCAGTTTGCAGTCCGTATCGTGTGCACGCAGCAAAAGAGGCGGTTCGTCGGTACGCCCCAAAGCCTGTAATCCGTCTTTTACACCCGGAATAATGGTCTCGGTAAACCATTCCACATCATCTTCCACTGTGCACATGGCTTCACCCAGACAAACCAACAGTCCCACATTCGGATATTTCTCTATAAATGCGGCAATACTTTTGCGGGTATAATCTGCAATCAAAGGGGTAATCGGGCGGTTACGGTCTTGTGTTTTCAGTCCATAATGCTCTGCAAATGGTTTAGAGAGGATAATATTATAAAACATCTGTATCACAAAGATACCACGCTTATCCGCTTCTTCTGTTAGAAAAGAAAACATCTCCTCATTTTTCTTGAACGTCTCTTCGTCTACTTCCAAGGCAAACGGATAATCTTCCAGTTTGACCAATGATGCAAACGGATGACCGTTCCAGAGATACAGGGAATTCATGCGGTTGGCAACCAGCATGTCAAGGTATTTAATCCATTGTTCCTTGTCATAAAACCAAGGAAAACTTTCCGGAGTATACGGATATTCATACACACCGTGTCCCGGCAGATAAGTCATCTTCTGCAAACCGACACAAGCGCCACGAAGTACCATTTCCGGGGCATCTTTCATTTCTTCCGGGAAGTTGAGTTTGCCGTCAGAATCGTTCACACGATCTATCAGTTCACGACATCCGTAGATAACACCGCTTCCGTCCCTACCGCTTACCTTTGTCAGATTACCGGTAGTTGTAATATGAAAACCTTCTTTCTTTAGCGTTGTATCGTTTACTTCTGTCAGCAATATGGTCTTTATTTCCGGATCGGAGAATGTGGTATCCCCTTGTTGCATCATTACCTGATAACCGGCTTTATCCAAGATAGTCTGTAACTGTTCCGCACTGAACAGGACACGGTTTGATGCATCCGACGGAGTCATTATTTTCACGGTTTGCTTACCACATGCAGCTAAAAAAAATGTGCACGCCGCAAACATGAACAATTTGGTATTTTTCATTCTTCTGATATAAATTGTGTAATTTGACCTTTCTATACTATAAGAAGACGAAGCAACTCCCTGTTTGTACTCATTATAATAAGATCAGTAGGCATGTATTAAGGTGTTTATTTATGTCAGTCATATTTATAAAACAGATAATGATTTCAAAAAGTTCCGGCTTAGTAATATAAAATCTTAACTTTTTAAATCCAAAAGTATATCTTTGTACCCCATTTATCATTATCATTATGCAGATTTACATAGAAACACCCCGATTGATTCTCCGCGATTGGAAAGAGGAAGACATTTCAGCTTTTGCCCGCATGAATGCTGATCCTCATGTGATGGAATTTTTTCTCAACCCACTGACTCCCGAAGAATCATTGGCCTTTTATCATCGTATCCAAAATGAGTTCCAAACTTGCGGCTTTGGTTTGTACGCTGTAGAGCGTAAAGAAGATCATGCTTTTATAGGCTATACGGGATTTCATCAGATTACATTTGATGTGGACTTTGCTCCGGGTGTAGAAATCGGCTGGCGGCTGGCACATGAGTATTGGGGACATGGTTATGCTCCTGAAGCGGCATTGGCTTGTTTGGAGTATGCCCGCAAATACTTAGATATCCAAACAATCTTTTCGTTTACTTCCCTCCCCAATCTGCGTTCGGAGCGGGTAATGCAGAAAATAGGAATGGAGCGGATGAAAGAGTTTAACCATCCGCTTGTTCCTCAGGGACATGCACTTTGCAGACATGTAGTATATCATATCGAGTTAAAATAGCTTATCACTCTTTCTTCCGGTGAATCAATCCAAAGGCGCCAGGTATTTTCCGATACCTTTTCCATCTTGCCAATAGTTGTTTTCGGTTGGCGGCGACTCCGGATTGTCAGATATCCCTCGCCTTCCGTTGCTTTTACTTTGATTGTTTTGCTATCCATATAGACCTGGATATCACCATTCGGAGTAGGAACAGTGCCTTCCATCCATTTCAATCCTCCCAATGCCGGAGCAATGCTAAATTCTTTATAACCTTCTTTTACCGGTTTCACTCCCAGATAATATTTCCCCAGCAAATAAATAGGGCTTGCTCCCCAAGCGTGGCACAAGCTCTTTCCATAAGGGCGCCCGTACATTGCAAGATGTTGTGTTCCGCTTTCTTCCGGATTATACTTCTCCCAAAAAGAAGTAGCTCCTTCTTTCAGCATACCTCCCCAGTAAGCTTTCATTTCTTTCATCACAGCGTCCTGTTCGCCCAGAGCACAGAGGGCTTCCAGTTCATAGAAACGCATATAAGGAGTGGTAATCTTCAGAATGCTGTCGTTCAAAAGGACAGAATGCTTGATTGCCTGTTGCTTCTTATCATCCAGATACTGGAAAAAGACAGAGAACATATTAGCGTAACGAGTGACTGCATCACTCTGTTTGCCATTGACACTATTATGTACAAATGCCTGTTTCTGTGTATTCCAGAAAGTCGGTTCCAGTTTAGCCTTCAATGCAGAAGCCAGTTTATCGTATTTCTGTTTTCCGTCTGAATCTCCGACTAAGTCGGCGCATAAAGCCATCGTCTCCAGACTCCTGCAGAAGAGTATTTGCTCAAAAGATAATTCTCCTTTTTTATCCAGATAACCATCTGCCCAGTCCACAAATACCCAATCGCCGGACAGTCCTTCTACCATTCCATTTTTATTCGTTCGTCCCAATACATAGTCCATCATCGTCTGCATGCGCGGATATAACTGATTAACAAAGTGTCGGTCACCGCTATACATGTAATAATCATAAACACTCAGAAACCAATAGAAAGTATAGTCCATAATGGTGTTGCTATGACTAGTCACCGGATCTTTGCCGCGAAGCAGCCAGATGGTGCGTTTCACTGATTCATTATCGAAGAAAAGATAGTAGTTCATCAGATAGCTTTGGATGGCGTCACCACTCCATACCCAACGGTCACGTTTGATTCCATCGATAAAGAATTCACGGGTAGTAAGATGCATGGTATATGCACCCACTTTCCAGATACGATTCAGTTCCTCGTCATTGCAACGGAAACTGCCGCGATATTCTTCAGGAAGATACTCGTATTGCATGGATACTTCTCCTATCTGTACTCCGGGCTCATGAGTGATATAAACATAACGGAAAGCTTTACTGTTTTCCAACGTATATGCATTAGCCGAATCGTTTAAAGGAGAGGTACTACGGATGGCAAGATCAGTTACTTGCCCCGATTCTACGAACAGCTTGTCCAGTGTTTCACAAAACTCTTTATCCTTTGCTTCTTCCGGGCTTTCACCATAAAATATAGCAATATGCCCCTTCCCGGAAAGATTCTTCAAAGTGATATATCCAAAAGTCTCTTTGCCAAAGTCATAAAGAGTTCCCCCCTCCGGTTGCTCTGTCTTAGAGACAGCTTGATGAGGTTCGCGAAGCAAAGTGAATTGAGAAGGGCGCTGAGTGGCACCATCAAAATTCCAGCATCCGGCATCCATGTAAACGGTAGCAGAGGTATCGCTGGCTTTACCGCTCTCATCAATCCATTCCTTATCTTCATAGGTCACACGCCAGGAGGAATCAGAATTTACAGTCTTCCCTTTTACATAAATGGTGGGCGGAGTAGCCTGATTCCAGACTTTGATGTTCAGACTATGCTTTCCGGCAGGAAGAGTCATCGTTTCCGGCATACCGAATTGAAGTTTCCCGTCGAGTTTGACATTGTACTTTCCTTCGGCAGCTATGAAAATCTCTTCCGGTTCCGAAAGATTCAGTTGCTTGCTGAATTCAACGACTACATAGTGACTATCCGTTTTCCAGAAGGGAGGAAAAAAGGCACCACGCTCTGTACGCCGGTTGTTCATCTGGTTGCCCAACCAAATTTCGTAGTCACCGGGATACCATATCCAGGTTTGGGCAAAAGTGCTACTTGCCAAAGACAATGCACCCAATAAGATTATCCATCTATTTTTCATTTTTCTTTCTATTCCTAACAGATTCTTATATTTCTTCTAATTATTCCGTAAATCCCTGTATTCCGCCTTCAGGCCTGCACGCTCACGAATAACAGTATCTACTTTCGGACCATTATTTTCCCACACATTGCCGGGACCATTGGCATTTTGAAGGTACTTCTCTCCTTCCGTCCAATTATCACGGACTGTGATGAAAGAAGAACCCTCATCCGTATAAAGATAAAACCAATGGTTAGGATCGTGCACATAACCGGGTGTATAGATGCTATGAACACAATTCTCAGTTACATAACTTTTGGGTTGGGAACCAAGTGTATATATTCCTGCCACATCATACATATGTTTGGCATAATGATGGATCAGATTCGCATGAACTCTGTTATTTCGCATACAATTCACCGTCTGCGTCCATCCCCACCCGAGGCTGATACCGCTATACGGCACTTCACAGATCTCATTATGTTCCACATTGATATCGCTGACATATCCCGCAGCGATGGCAAGGCATCCCCAATCTTCATTGCCAATTTCAGTAAAATAGCAATTATCGATCTGTTGATGTGTACATACTTCCCGACGGTCGGCAGGATCATAAGGTAAATGCGTTTCGTGAGCAGCCGGAGAAAAGCTACCGACCAGCAATCCATTTCCGGCAATGTCACGGAAAAGACATCCACGAATCACCCCGCCATGTGTAGCTTGCTCATAATCCAATCCGGTAGAGCCCAAATGTTCAAAACTGCAACGTTCGAAATCAATCTGATTGGCAGCAACCACCCGGACAGCCGCAGCCGGTCGTCCCAACCATCCCTGGTTATCCAACGGATGATTCAAATAATTCCGCTGCATCTTCGGTTCGATGCGGTAACCGTCTGTGAGATACATCCCTGTCTGGAGAGGAACATGACCTTTTTCGGAAGGACGCATCCAGGTAGTATAAGAGAAAGTGATGTTTTCAAAGCGAATATTCGAAACCGGACGATCCAACGTTCCTGCTATCTGCACCAATGTCTCAACGGCAGGGACTATCACCTCCGTATCAGCAGATTGCATCTTCTCTCCTGTTCGCGGATAATAATAGACTTTACGGCTTTCTATATCGTGGTACCATTCTCCGGGCACATCCAACAATTCACGTGCATTGACCAGATAGAAAGCGGAATTATGTCCGTCCGTCGTAACCATTGGACGGGGCCAGGGATGTTCAAACTGTATCCGGCTCTCCGGTTGATGAAAACATATGGCAGCACTGTCCCCCTGTATTTCGATAGAACTAATGCGAAGATTTGCCACGCACCACATCTGATGAAGAACCATTTCGGCATATTTGGCTTGTAAAATGCCTTTCCCGTCTGTCAGTTTACGTATTGCACTGGCAGGGACATAAAGAATCTCATTCTTCTCGTCCACACTACAAATACGGTTCATCTTCTCGAAATCTTCTACATCACGGGCACGGACAGCTTTCTTTCCGTTCACCCACATCTGCCGGAAATCTAACGGACGTCCGTTAAATGTCGGAACATCCGCTACCCAAAACTTACCCTGTTTTTTCCAGCCATTGATACGGACACCTCCACTCAACACAACTTTTTCACCGGTAGCGGAACGAATTACCGTAGGAGAATCCTCTGTTCCGCTATCTTCCGGACGAATAAAAACAGGTTCATGAAATGTATATGTACCACCTTCTATATAAATATTGATCCCTCCCTGAGCACGTTCATCACCGGTTCGCCGCCATTCACGTGCCTGTCGCAAAGCTGATGTCAGGGTCACTTTCGGAGAAACCCAGATATCGCCGGCCATAAGAGTAGAACTCATGGCTAGTAATACCCCCATTATTATCACATTCTTTCTAATCATATTTTTATCTTGCTAGTGGCATCCAAACAGTCATTTCCCCTTTTCCCCTGTTCCCCCATGCATAATAAGGAATCAAACGGATATCCACAGTTTTCCCGGCACGGGCGACCGGTCGGTAAAGTACTCCTTCCCATGACTCTTCTGATGTCAGGCGGGCTTTTCCTTCAAGCGCTACTATCGGACTACCTTCAATCGTAATCTTCCTGGGAGTCAGTTGTATATCTGAGGGAATCAGTATATTGTCTATCTTCTCTCCGTTCGCAATATCCATACTTTCCAGACAATATACCAACGGACCACGTTTCACGACCACCTGATTACGGATTTCCTCTGCTAAAGGATGAGCTTCAAGCAAACGGACAGGCATGTCCATTGTCAACTCCGCCATATCTCCTTTTTTCCATATACGGTTCACTTCCGCGTATGTATTTGCTTTTGCAGCAATCTGCACCGGCTCGCCATTTACTGTCAATGTAGCCTTTTCGCACCACTCCGGTATACGGAAGAAAAGAGAGAAAGCTCCGGCTTTACGAGGCAGTTTATTCAATCTCACGCGTACATTACCATCCCAGGGATAATCCGTTTCTTGTGTCAAGACAATCTCACCTTTATCCTTCCAGTGGATTGTCAATGTATTTGCGCCATACAAGTTGCAATAGATACCTTCATCATTTAATGTATAAGCATAATTCTGTGCCTGACAAAGAGTACGCAATGTATTCGGAGGACAACAGAAACAGCTAATGTATTCTGTCCGTTCTTTCGGCCAACGAAGTGTATAAGGCAGATCGGCGCTAATACGGAGGGGATTCGTATAGAAATATCTCTTTCCGTCCAGACTGATGCCACTCAATACACTATTATAAAGACAAGTCTCTACCAGTTCTGCATATTTTGCATCTCCGGTTACTTCCAACATACGCCAGTTGAAAAGCATATTACCAATATTAGCACATGTTTCATTATGTGCCGTGCTGTTTGGCAACTGATAGGGACGACCGTAACTTTGGTGCACTTTCTGTATACTATCCGGTTCATAGCAGGTACCATCAGGAGAAGTTCCGTCATAGAGGGCTCCGCAGGCTCCGGTCACATACATTTTCCGAGTGACAATGTCATTCCAGATGCTAGTCAGGTTTTTCATCAACTGTTGTTCTCCTGTCTCGGCATATACATC
>NZ_KV804301.1:29376-60090 GCF_001811315.1 Bacteroides sp. HMSC067B03
CTCGGCATATACATCTGTTACGCCTGCATAAAGATAATTGGCACGTACGGCATGTCCCATTGCACGATACTGATCACGGAAAGGGATACGGTCCTGATTATCGTCCGTACCGTTCTCTACCATACCGCGAATATTAATCAGATTCTTCGAAAGTTCCAGATAACGGGGATTTTTTGTGGCACGATACATCTCAACCACTCCCATATAGTGTGAAGGGCAAATAGCATTGCGTGCTAATTCAGCAGAAGCTGTCTCATAGAAGTGGCAAAGGAAATCCGTAGCTTTCACTGCTGCATCGAAAAGAGTCGTTTTTCCGGTAGCACGACGGTGGACGATACCTGCCATCATCAAATGCCCCAGATTATAAGTTTCAAAATTCAATCGATTGGCAAAAGCTCCTTTCTCATCCTCTGCACCTACCTTCGTACCAATCACAGTCTGTTGCTGAGAATCTGCCAGCGTATGACTGTCGATCCCTTTGTTTAGTTCTTCTATAACAACCGGTGTATGTATATAACCGTCTGCACGTTGGGCTTTTACGACGCAAGCAATAAAGTTATCCATTAACTTGTCCAGTTCCGGATCTTTATTGACTGCATACACAGAAGCAACCCCTTCCATCCACTTATACATGTCTCCATCATGAAATGGAGGTCCCCAATGTTCTCCTTTGCATACACCGGCAGCAATCTCAAAATTACGGAAACCATGAGAAACTTCCGGCGTATTCCAGGTATTCCACATGCTCTGCAGGGAAGTCCCGCTAAATACATTAAAACGTTCTCCCCAAAATCCATTGGTCCAATGTACGGCATTTATTCCGGTGTTCGCCATTTTGGCATAACGGCTTTGACTCATGTCCGTCAATCCATTGCTTTGTGCAAATACTCCCGTGACGGAGGCGGAAGCTAGAAGAAATAACAGCTTTATCTGTTTCATTTAATATGAATATTTTTAAAATTTACACACTATCTCTTTAAAGAGAGACGTGATTATTCATATTTTGTACTCAATAAAACAAAAAACGAAGGCTGTCCGGCAACCTTCGTATTCCTTTATTTATATATGTTTTTCCGTTATTTCTTAGGAGTATAATTCAGTTCCGCTTTCCTCGCCTGCGAATGTTGGAACTGTCGGGCAACTTTATATTCATGTCCGTCTTTCAACAAATAACTTCCCGTCTGTTTAAACCAAAAACCGACATTCGCTTCCACACATTGGCGGCGAATGTCCAATATCCAATCATAATTGCATACGCGAGCTTCTTTCCCGGACTCTCCTCCGGCTACTACCTGCTCTACCCATCCTTCCAACTCTCCTCTGAAATCAATCGAACTAAGAAGAGGTTCACAGATAATAATTTTATGTTTAATAGGACTTTCTCTATAAATAGGCAGGCGATAATCTACTCTGTCCTGATTCTCCATGGTACAACAAATCGTCACATTGTCATACCCATCTCCCCAGTCCGGTGGCAAACACTGCTGTAGTCTCTCTGTCCGCTTCGTTATGAACATAAAGTGAAGGTCCTGCCGTATCCGCATCATTTCCCATGCTTCAGCACGCCATCTATCTGCATCTTCAATAAGAAAATCGGAAGTAAAGCAGGTATATACCAAGTTCCCTGAAGGTATTTTATATTCTCCATTCTTTTTCTTCTGCAAGGGCAAACCGAACTTTTCTGTCTTTGTCACAACCGAACTGTCTTTTCCATATTTGCCATCTGTGCGATATACGTAGCAATGGCGACAGCCCTCACTCCATTTGTGACAGCCATGCCATAAGTTCCACATCGACGCTTTCTCACCCATCTTCTTTTTTTCTTCAAATGTATGCTTTCTTCGTTTCATAGGCAAATTTTCAGCCCATATCCGACAATTAGGTGGTATAAATTAATAGTGCATCTTCTTTCTCGCTTGAAAAAAGATGCACCAAACACAAACAAAACAAACAATAGAGCTACCTTCACAGGCGGCCGGCCCGAAAGGACCAATACTTTTGATAGTGAAATCTCACTTCACAAATATCCGTATATTTGGGGACTAGCCAAACTCCATTCATGACGGATACAAACAATAAATGTTTCGAAAGGTGACTAATACTATGACTCTAAGCAAGTTTTGTTGCGGAATATAGCAAATGAAGCCCACAGTGAACATTATTTTGTGTTATTTGTACAATTACGAAAAAATAAATTTCATTTATTAAAATTCAATTAAATCAAGCTGACAAGCATATTCGCCTCTATACTCGGGCAGATTATAAAACAAAAAACGGAGGTATGCCAAAACGTATCTCCGCAGATCTGATTATTTAATAAAGACCGTTTAGTATTATCCTCCGTCTGTTGAACTAATTTAAATTCTACGATAAACCTTCTCAAACGGCACTCTGCAGCGTTCCCCCCAAATACCTTTATTTCCATTTCGTATTCCGCAAGAAACCACCATATTTATTTCGGCACCATGAGGTAACTTAAGCAACCTTTTAAGCCTCCGGCTATCCAAGCCTTCCAAAGGGCAGGTATCATATCCTTCATTTGCCATAGCAATCATAAATGTCTGGGCAGCAAGTGCACAGGATTTATGTACTACCACACGCACATCACCTTCGGATACTTCGAGCATCATAGGACGGAAAATGCTGATAATATTAGCTAACAACATTCTGAAAAGTCCTAAAAGACCACAGAAACGGGCATAGACAAACGGCATCAGTATCCCGTAATATAGTTTTCTGTCTTTAATACGTTTTTCCTGCCTGTCTTCAGGACTATTCCGCCGGATATTTCCTGTCTCAAAATCAAGGACGAACTTCGCCCGTTTCCGATACAAGTCACGACGTGTCACGAAAACAACAATCTGCGAAGCCGTAGAAGTTGCTTTCTGATCAAGGCAAGCTCTTGAAACTTTTGCCATTAATTCGGGCTGTGTGATGTGATAAAACTCCCACAGTTGCATATCCGAACTATTAGGAGCCAGAGTTGCCAGTTCCAGACAATGTTTCACTCTCTCTGTATCTATTTTCTTTTCTTTATCATACACTCGTACAGAGCGACGGTAATTTAAAACTTCATCTAAGTTCATATACTGATTGGCTTAATTAAATAATCTTCCATAATGTACTATAATATCAGATGTGGATATAAGTCCATATGAATTAAAACAGAATTGCAGGTTAATTGTATCTTAATTAGCTGCATTTTTAACATTTTATCGTTGCATATATTCAGATAAGACACTAATAAATGCACAAACAAAAACGGGCAAACATGCTATCTGTCACATATTTGCCCACTTACTATAATAAGGTATCCTTTTACTTGCTAGTAATCGAATTCTTCTTACCTTGTTTATTTACAACAGAAGGACTTCCTTTATATTCGATATCACCGCTACCACTAACCTTTGCATCCAACTGCCCGGCAGCATAACAAACTATATCACCCGAACCGGCAACAGTAGCAACGACATTAGTCGCAGCCAGCTTTTCAGCATCAATATCTCCGGAACCATTTACTGTCAGCGCAGCCTTTTGTGCCGAACCTTTCATATTGATATCACCCGAACCGTTAACTTCTGACATTACAATAGTAGCTTTCACATTCTTCAAGTCAATGTCTCCGCTTCCTTTTACCCAAGCATATACATTAGTATATTGCAGATTTTCCGCTTCGATATCTCCTGAACCAGTTATATTCAAATTCAAGTCATTTCCTTTGATAGTACCTTTCAGATATACATCTGCCGAACCTTTAATGTCTACCTGATTCAATGAAGGAGAAGAAGCTATCACTTTCAAACGACGTTCTCCACTAAGAATCTTAACTCCTTTTTTGATATTCACCTGCAATACTCCATTCACAGTAGAGACTTCCAGTAAATCTACCAAATTATCCGAACCATATACAGAAATTGTCGTTTTAGAGCCACTACTCTGACGATATTCAACATCGGGGCTGCCTAATACTCTGATTGAACTAAAGTTGCTTACGTTGTTCAGTTCCTTCGTGATATATTTTTTACTGGGAGTAACGGTCTGTGCCTGTATTCCTATAATAAACAGGAACATCAGCACCACCAACATAGATATAACCTTTAATTTTTTCATAATTTCTTTTCATTAAATATTCTGAATGACAAATATAGGAAGTATATTTCAATTTACAAGAAAAGAATTATAATTTTGCCAACCATTCCCCAAGCTCTTGAAGCCACTTCTGTTTGTACACAAAACTATCATTATAGCCGAATCCATGTCCTCCTGTAGGATAAATGTGCAGGGAGATAGGAATCTCTATTTTCTGTAATCTGGCTGCATACAAAATGCTATTCAGAGGACTTACCACAGCATCGTCCGCAGCTGCTACGATGAAAGCGACTGGTGAACCGGAAGTAACGTGCTCAATCGGTGAATACTGCTCTATTTTATCCGGTGAGTAGGAATTGCCAAACATTCGTTCTCGACAAGGAAGATGTGTCAGGCGATCGTCTACACTCACTACCGGATACATCAGGATTTGGAAATCCGGCTTTTCATCATCCGGTAAAAGAGTAGCTGCACAAGTTGCCAGATATCCTCCGATAGAAGCACCCATAACTCCCAATTTATCGCAAAACTCGGGAATTTTTTCTCGCACCACTTTCAATGCCAACTGAATATCCTGTCCAGGAACATCAGGATTACCATGAGGCATTCTATATTTAAAGACAATATATGTAATTCCCTGCTTCGTAAACCATTCGGCAAAATCAGTACCTTCATGTTCCAGATTAGTCTTCAGAAAGCCACCTCCGGGACACACTATAACACTACTGCCATCAGGCTTGTCACAAGTGAAAACAAATAAAGTTCCTTCGGGAGCATTTTCTACGATTCCGGTCAATTCGGCATTGTCCACTTCTGACAAATTATAGGTCGTCATGGATAAGTCGTCATACAGACTCATACAAATTAATTTCTTCATATCAATTAATATTTAAGTTTCTTCCCTATTTGATGAACAATGGACGGACCTGAATAAATGAATGCCGAATAAATCTGTACCATATCAGCCCCTTGAGAAACCATATCAGCTGCATCCTCCGCTGTCATTATCCCTCCTGCTCCGATAATCAAAAAGTGATGGTCGGTATGCTTGGACAGATAGCGCACTACATGCTGCGATTTCTTACCAATCCCCCGACCACTGACACCACCGTTGCCAATCTTTTCCAACTGTTTTGTTTCTGTCTGATGCAATTCCGAACGGTCCATTGTCGGACCTGTGGCTATAAAGCCTTCTATGGAATATTTACATGCGAGGGAAATGACCAGGTCCAATGCCCTTTCATCTATATCCGCTGGAAGTTTAATGAAAATACTGCACCGTTTGTTCGCTGTCTGACGAAATGTTGTGAGGTTTTCTAAAACTTTAGCAAATGATTCATGATCGATACTGCCCCAGTTTAACGTAAAATAATCTACACTTTCATACAAGCGGGTGAAAACCAACTCAAAATCTTTGATGATCTGTTCACCGGCAGAAAGTGGATTCTTATTGATATTTACTCCGAGCATGTATGAATGTTTTCTATTCTTTCGAATATGTTCCAGAGTAATATCAACACCGCAATTATTGAAACCGGTACGCGAGATCAGTGATTCATCTTTCACCAGCCGTAAGATACGGGGAGAAGGATTTCCCGGCTGACTATCGGGAGTTATAGTGCCCACTTCCAGAAAACCGAAACCAAAGTCTGCCAACTCATCAAACGTTTCCGCATTTTTATCGAATCCGGCAGACAAGCCTACCCGATTTTTAAAGTGCAGATTTCCGTATGAAAAGGGGGCAAAAACTTTATAGTGTCCTCTCACACAACTTCTTAACGGAAGCAGATAACGGTAGAATTTCAGCCAGTTCAAAAGTATTCGATGTACTTTTTCGGGATCAATGCGAAATAACAACGGTCTAACGATTAAATTATACATTTTCAATTATCTGTTTATTAATTAAACATATAGGTCCGCACTTGAAAAATTACTTTTCCACCGTGCTTTTCCACCTGCAAAGTAAGTCCTTTTTAAGCAGATATTGAAGTTCGTTTTTTTTATGCCCGATAACTTTTAATTATCCCCGCCTCTTATAACCTGTATACTGGGTACAAAAATCACTTCCGATCGTCCTTTTATAAAAGTATAAAAGCGATTGGATGAAAATGAATAAAAAGAGATTTATCGGATATCTGTTTGTCATGGTGTCTGTGGGCTGTATCCATGCACAGGAGAAGAAGATACCTACGCAGGAATATAAGCTATGGTATGACCGTCCCGCACAGGTATGGACCGAAGCTTTACCCTTGGGAAACGGGCGTCTGGGGGCTATGGTATATGGAACGCCCGGCACAGAACAAATACAACTAAACGAAGAAACCATTTGGGCAGGACGCCCCAACAACAATGCAAATCCGGACGCATTGGAGTATATCCCGAAGGTGCGTGAACTTGTTTTTGCCGGAAAGTATCTGGAAGCACAGACGCTAGCCACTGAAAAAGTAATGGCAAAAACAAATTCGGGAATGCCTTACCAGAGTTTCGGTGACCTGCGAATAGCCTTTCCCGGACATACCCGTTACTCTGACTATTATCGGGAATTAAGTTTAGACTCTGCACGTGTCATCGTCCGCTATGAAGTAGACGGAGTGCGATATCAGCGTGAAACGATCACCTCATTCACCGATCAGGTAGTGATGATACGGCTGACTGCCAACCGTCCGGGACAAATAACCTTCAACGCACAGCTCACTTCACCCCATCAGGATGTAATGATTAACTCTGAAGAAGGGAACTGTGTAACACTTTCAGGAGTATCTTCCCTGCATGAAGGACTGAAAGGGAAAGTTGAATTTCAAGGCAGACTAACCGCCCGGAATCAAGGAGGAAAAATAGCTTGTGCTGACGGTATTCTTTCTGTCGAAGGAGCCGATGAAGCTACGATCTATGTGTCTATAGCCACTAATTTCAATAACTATCTGGATATCACAGGCAATCAGGCAGAACGTGCAAAGAGTTATTTGTCCGAAGCATTGCTTCATTCTTTCGCAGAATCCAAGAAGAATCATGTGGATTTTTATCGTCGGTATCTGACCAGAGTATCTCTGGATTTAGGAGAAGACCTATATAAGAATGTGACAACCGACAAACGCGTGGAGAATTTCAAAGAGACCCATGATGCACATTTGGTTGCCACTTACTTTCAGTTCGGGCGCTATCTGTTAATCTGCTCTTCACAACCCGGCGGGCAGCCTGCAAATCTACAGGGCATCTGGAATGATAAATTATTCCCCTCATGGGATAGCAAATATACCTGTAATATCAATCTGGAAATGAATTACTGGCCATCGGAAGTGACTAATCTAAGTGAACTGAACGAACCTTTTTTCCGACTTATAAAAGAGGTTAGTGAAAGCGGAAAGGAAACAGCCAAAGTCATGTATGGAGCTAATGGATGGGTATTACATCATAACACAGATATATGGCGCATTACAGGAGCACTCGACAAAGCGCCTTCGGGCATGTGGCCCAGTGGTGGTGCATGGTTGTGCCGTCATCTTTGGGAACACTATCTGTATACCGGAGACATTGAGTTCCTTCGTTCCATTTACCCGATATTAAAAGAATCCGGACTATTCTTTGATGAGATTATGGTGAAAGAACCTGTACACAACTGGCTGATAGTCTGCCCGAGCAACTCACCGGAGAATGTACATTCCGGTAGCAACGGAAAGGCAACTACAGCTGCCGGATGCACAATGGACAATCAATTGATATTCGATCTTTGGACCGCTATTATTTTAGCTTCCCAAATTCTGAATACGGATAAAGAATTTGCAGCTCATCTGGAGCAACGCCTCAAAGAAATGGCTCCCATGCAAGTAGGACATTGGGGACAATTGCAGGAATGGATGTTCGACTGGGATGACCCGAACGATGTACATCGCCATGTATCCCATCTGTACGGACTATTCCCCAGCAACCAGATTTCTCCTTACCGTACTCCGGAACTATTCGATGCGGCACGCACTTCCCTCATTCACCGCGGAGACCCGTCTACCGGATGGAGCATGGGATGGAAAGTATGCTTATGGGCACGACTCCTTGATGGTGACCATGCCTATGAACTAATAGCCGACCAATTAACTTTGGTACGTAACGAAAAGAAAAAAGGAGGTACCTACCCTAACCTGTTCGACGCACACCCACCTTTCCAGATTGACGGAAACTTCGGTTGCGCCGCGGGAATAGCCGAAATGTTGATGCAAAGTTACGATGGTTTTATCTACTTGCTTCCGGCACTTCCTACTCTTTGGAAAGACGGTTCTGTCAAAGGTATTATCGCCCGTGGAGGTTTCGAACTCGATTTGGACTGGAAGAATGGAAAAGTAAATCGTCTGGTTGTGAAATCTCATAAAGGTGGAAACTGCCGTCTGCGTTCACTCAACCCGCTAACCGGCAAAGGCTTGAAACGTGCCAAAGGAGAAAATCCGCACCCTCTCTACGCAGTCCCCACGATTCCCAAACCTTTGGTTAATGAGAAAGCCAACCTGAATAAAGTGGAAATTGCAAAAACATATTTATATGACTTGCCCACCAAAGCAGGAGAAGAATATATACTGATTGGAAAATAATAACTCTACTGATATGAACAGAAACTTATTAAAACTGACTGTTGCTTGTGGAGTCGCTTGCTTCATCGCATGCACAGCACCTCAAAAAACAGAAACTGAAAAATGGAGCGAACGTATGGCACGTTCTGAAATGCAACGTTTTCCCGAACCCTGGATGATTGAAAAAGCCAAGAAACCACGTTGGGGATATACCCACGGGCTCGTAGTAAAATCGATGTTGGAAGAATGGAAACATACGGGAGACAGTACCTATTATGAGTATGCCAAAATCTATGCAGACAGTCTGGTTGATACTGACGGACGTATCAAAACAATGAAATACCTTTCATTCAATATTGATAATGTGAATGGCGGAAAGATTCTTTTCGACCTGTATGCAAAGACAGGAGACGAACGATATAAAATAGCCATGGATACCTTGCGTAAACAAATGGCAGAGCAACCCCGTACAAGTGAAGGAGGATTCTGGCATAAGTTAAGATATCCTCATCAGATGTGGCTGGATGGTATTTTTATGGCTTCTCCTTATTTAGTACAGTATGGTACTACTTTTCAGGAATCTGCCCTATATGATGAAGCCGTGAAGCAGATACTTTTAATAGCCCATAAGACCTATGATCCTGCCACAGGACTTTACTATCACGGATGGGATGAAAGCCGTGAGCAGAAATGGGCAAATCCCGAAACAGGTTGTTCACCTAACTTCTGGAGTCGCAGCATTGGATGGTATGGAGCTGCCATAGTGGATGTACTGGATTATCTGCCACAGGAAACCATCGGACGCGACAGCGTAATACAGATTCTTCAGGGACTGGCAAAAACATTGGTGAAATATCAGGACCCTCAGTCCGGTACTTGGTATCAGGTGACGGATCAGGGAGCGCGTGAAGGAAATTATCTGGAATCTTCGGCAACTGCCTTATTTGTCTACACACTTGCCAAAGCTATTAACAAAGGATATATCGGCAATGAATACATCGAACCTACCCGCAAAGCTTTTGATGGAATGGTCAATACATTTACCCGTCTCGAAGAAGACGGTAGCTACACGATCACCAATTGTTGTGCGGTAGCAGGACTGGGTGGAGACTCGAAAAGATATCGTGACGGTTCATTTGAATATTATATCGGCGAACCGGTTATAGAGAATGATCCGAAGTCAGTAGGTTCTTTTATATTGGCTGCCATTGAATTTGAGAATCTGACGGCGAAATCGAACTAATCCGCATCAGCATAATTTTAATTCGTATTTAAACTAAGAAAACAATAGAATACAATGAGAAAATTCAAGATCCTTCCTCTCTTATTGTTGCTGTTAACATTGGCAACCACTGTCTCAGCACAGAAGAAAACACAAAAAACGTATATCCCATGGAGCAACGGCAAGCTCGTTGTTTCTGAAGAAGGACGTTATCTGAAACACGAAAATGGTGCTCCTTTCTTCTGGTTAGGAGAAACCGGATGGTTATTGCCCGAACGCCTGAATCGTGACGAAGCCGAATATTATCTGGAACAATGTAAACGCCGCGGATATAATGTGATTCAAGTTCAAACATTGAATAATGTCCCGTCTATGAATATTTACGGTCAATACTCTATAATTGATGGTTATAACTTCAAAAATATCAATCAGAAAGGTGTATACGGTTATTGGGATCACATGGATTACATTATCCGCACAGCAGCCAAAAAGGGTCTCTATATCGGTATGGTCTGCATCTGGGGAAGTCCGGTAAGTCATGGTGAAATGAATGTAGATCAGGCAAAAGCTTATGGTAAGTTCTTGGCGGAACGTTATAAAGATGAGCCTAATATTATCTGGTTTATCGGCGGTGATATCCGTGGTGATGTGAAAACTGCCGAATGGGAAGCCTTGGCAACCTCCATCAAGGCAATTGATAAAAATCATCTGATGACATTCCATCCACGTGGCAGAACGACTTCTGCAACTTGGTTCAACAATGCTCCCTGGCTGGATTTCAATATGTTCCAAAGCGGACACCGCCGTTATGGGCAACGTTTCGGCGACGGCGACTATCCTATTGAAGAAAATACGGAAGAAGACAACTGGCGCTTTGTAGAACGCAGTATGGCTATGAAACCCATGAAACCTGTCATAGACGGTGAACCCATCTACGAGGAAATACCTCACGGCCTGCATGACGAGAATGAATTATTATGGAAAGATTATGATGTACGTCGATATGCTTATTGGTCTGTATTTGCCGGTTCTTTCGGACATACCTATGGTCACAATTCTATTATGCAATTTATCAAACCGGGTGTAGGCGGTGCTTATGGTGCTAAGAAACCTTGGTATGATGCTTTGAATGATCCCGGATACAATCAAATGAAGTATTTGAAGAATCTGATGCTGACTTTCCCATTCTTCGAACGCGTACCGGATCAATCTATCATTGCCGGACAAAACGGTGAACGGTATGACCGTGCCATTGCGACACGCGGTAATGATTATCTGATGGTATATAACTATACCGGACGTCCGATGGAAGTTGATTTCAGCAAAATTAGTGGTGCTAAAAAGAATGCCTGGTGGTACACTACCAAAGATGGCAAACTGGAATACATCGGTGAGTTTGATAACGGTGTGCACAAGTTCCAGCATGACAGCGGTTACAGCAGCGGAAACGATCATATCCTTATTGTAGTAGACAGTAGTAAAGACTATGTGAATAAGGATTGGACAGAACTTCCGGACCGCCAAGGTGCCGGAGTCTAATTAGTAATCACTCTCTTTATCTAATTTACACTCATGAATAAGAAAATACAACTATTATTATTTTCTTTACTGCTTCTTGGAGCAGGTTCATTACGTGCAGCCATAGACGTAACCAACCTGCGGACAGAGCAGCTAAAGAATCCATTAGGCATCGATACACGCCAGCCCCGACTGGGTTGGCGTATCGAGTCGGATGAACAGAATGTGATGCAAACTGCGTATCACATTCTTGTTGCATCTTCCCCGGAGCTATTGGCACAAGGAAAAGGAGATATGTGGGATTCCGGAAAAATAGAAACGGATGCTTCCCAATGGATTACCTATCAGGGAGAACCACTGAAGTGCAATGCTCCCTATTACTGGAAAGTAAAAGTATATACCAATAAAGGAGAAGCGAACTGGAGTAACCCGGCTTTCTGGAGCATGGGGTTATTCAATGAAGCAGACTGGAGAGGCCAATGGATTGGTTTGGACCGGGCAGCTCCGGGCGATAGTGAAACTCAATGGAGCCGCTTGGCAGCCCGTTATCTTCGCAAAGAATTTGCATTGAAGAAAGAGGTGAAACGAGCCATGGTGCACGTTGCCGGAATGGGGCTGTATGAGTTATTCATCAACGGACAACGTATTGGTGACCAAGTGCTGGCACCTGCCCCTACCGATTACCGGAAAACAATTCTATATAATACTTATGATGTCACGTCTCAGCTTCAGAAAGAAAATGCAATCGGAGTAACCTTAGGCAACGGTCGTTTTTATACCATGCGCCAGAATTACAAACCGTATAAAATACCTACTTTCGGCTATCCGAAGCTTCGCCTGAATCTGATTGTAGAGTATACGGATGGAAACAAAGAAACAATCGTCTCGGACATCTCTTGGAAATTAACGACTGAAGGACCGGTCCGCAGCAACAACGAGTATGATGGCGAAGAATATGACGCACGCAAAGAATTGGGAAACTGGACGTTGACAGGATACGATGATAAGGGGTGGACACCTGCCCAACGCGTCAGCATTCCCAGTGGAACATTACGTGCACAGATGATGCCGGGCATGAAAGTAACGGAAACTCTAAAGCCGCTTTCTATCAAGAAACTTGGTGATAAATACATTATGGATACCGGCCAAAATCTGGCAGGATGGGTACGCTTCCGTATCAAAGGTCAGGCAGGCGACAGTATTCGCCTTCATTTCGCAGAGCGTTTAGAATCAAATGGGGAAATCTTTACGAAGAATCTGCGCGATGCGCATTGTACGGATATATATGTAGTTAGCGGACATGAACCGCAAGGTGCAACCTGGGCTCCCAGTTTTGTGTATCATGGTTTCCGCTATGTGGAAATCAGTGGGTATCCCGATGCAAAAGTAGAAGATTTCACTGTGGAAGTCGTAGAAGACGAAATGGATCATGTCGGTTCTTTCTCCTGTTCAGACGAGACATTAAATCAGATCATACGCAACGCATTCTGGGGCATCCGGAGCAATTATAAAGGGATGCCGGTAGACTGCCCGCAACGTAACGAACGCCAGCCTTGGCTAGGCGATCATGCAATGGGTTGCTGGGGTGAAAGCATGTTCTTCGACAATCATGCGATGTACAACAAATGGGCACGTGATATCCGCGAAGCACAGCGCGAAGACGGATGCATCCCCGATGTAGCTCCGGCTTTTTGGAATTACTATTCGGATAATGTGACCTGGCCCGCTACCCTACCCTTGGTCTGCGATATGCTCTTTACCAACTATGGAGACAAACGCCCGATAGAAGATAATTATCCTGCTATCAAAAAATGGGTATCTCATATCCGTGAGTATTATATGACAAAGGATTACATTATAACCAAAGACAAATATGGTGACTGGTGCGTTCCTCCCGAATCGTTAGAAATGATTCATAGCCAAGATCCTGCCCGCAAAACGGATGGTGCACTGATAGCTACCGCTTATTACCTGAAAGTATTGCAATTAATGCATCGTTTTGCCAGCATTCAAGGGTTAACAGCCGACGCTAAAGAGTGGGAAGACCTGGAACATAAAATGAAAGATGCGTTTAATGCGCGTTTTCTTCATGCGAAGGAAGGAACATCGCTCGTACCCGGTCATACATTGTATCCGGATAGTATTTTCTATGGCAATAATACTGTAACAGCGAATATTTTACCGTTAGCCTTCGGTCTTGTGCCCAAGCCATACATTAAGGAAGTGGCCAAGAATGCCGTTACGACCATTATTACAACGAATAAAGGACATATCAGTACCGGAGTAATCGGTACACAATGGCTAATGCGTGAATTGAGCCGTAGGGGGCATGCAGATGTAGCATATCTCTTAGCCACCAATGATACATATCCTTCGTGGGGGTATATGGCTGCACAAGGTGCCACTACCATCTGGGAGCTTTGGAACGGTGATACTGCAAATCCAGGTATGAACAGTGGAAACCACGTGATGCTCTTAGGCGACCTACTTCCCTGGTGCTTCAATAATCTGGCTGGTATCCGTGCCGACCGTTGGAAATCCGGCTATAAACATATTGTTTTCCAGCCTGCTTTTGAAATTCAGGAATTGAGTAACGTGGATGCTTCTTATATGAGTATCTATGGAAAGATTACCAGCCAATGGAAAAAGACTCCCATGCATCTGGAATGGGATATCGAACTTCCTGCCAATACAACAGGAGAAGTGCACCTGCCGGATGGACGAAAAGAAAAAATAGGTTCCGGCAAATATCATTTCAGCGTAGATATACCAACACGGAACGCCGCCATCATCAGTGATGAATTTCTATATGAAAAAGCTTCTTTCCCCGAATGTCACGGGGCAACCATTGTGGAGTTGAAAAACGGTGACTTGGTAGCTTCTTTCTTCGGTGGTACCAAAGAACGTAATCCGGATTGTTGCATCTGGGTATGCCGCAAAGCCAAAGGGGCAAAAGAATGGACAGCTCCCAAACTTGCAGCTGACGGTGTGTTTGCACTCAATGATCCTAATGCTGAGATTGCAGGCATCGACACTGCCTGCACACCTGTAAAGGACACAAAAGGGAAACTGACAGCCCGCAGAAAAGCATGCTGGAACCCAGTATTATTCCAAATACCCGGAGGTGACTTGATCTTATTCTATAAAATAGGATTAAGTGTAGCCGACTGGACCGGATGGTTGGTTCGTTCCAAAGACGGAGGTAAAACATGGAGCAAGCGTGAAGCACTCCCCCAAGGATTTTTAGGTCCTATCAAGAACAAACCCGAATACATCAATGGGCGTATCATCTGTCCATCAAGCAGGGAAGGAAAAGGAGGATGGCGCATCCATTTTGAATATTCGGATGATAAAGGTAAAACTTGGAAAACGACGGAATCAGTACCGGCAGAGTTGTCTGTTCCGACTCAGAATCGTAAAAAAGGTGGTATTAACGTAGATGACCAAGAGGCAGGAGAAGCTATCCAAGGGAAAGGTGCACAGCCGATTCTCGCCATCCAACCCAGTATTCTAAAACATAAGGATGGAAGATTACAAGTACTTTGCCGTACACGTAATGCATTATTGGCAACAGCCTGGAGTAGCGACAATGGTGAAACATGGAATAAAGTGACATTGAGCAATGTCCCGAACAATAATTCCGGAACAGATGCTGTAACGATGAGTGACGGACGTCACATACTCATTTACAACAATTTCTCAACACAGCCCGGTACACCGAAAGGACCTCGTACTCCACTATGTGTTGCCATTTCAGAGGATGGCATTCATTGGAAACCTGTCCTTACACTGGAAGATAGTCCTATCAGCCAATATTCCTATCCAAGTATTATTCAAGGTAAAGACGGCAAGTTACATGCGATTTATACTTGGCGTCGCCAACGGATTAAGTATGCGGAAATAGATCCGTCAAAGCTTAAGTAGTAGCTGAATAAAAAAACAGATTCTCTGTTATAATTATACCGCACTGACAATTATCGTGTCAGCGCGGTATTTTTATTATTTACAGGTTTATCAATATTCCTTTACCGAATAAATAGCATACACCACAAATCAAAAAACAAGACACGCACGGACATAAAGTTTGCTGATCTTATAGTCCCAATCCATGGCACCGACGTAGGTGTCGGCATAGTATGCGTTGAGAAACGGATCGTAGCCGTCCTCCGAACTTGACCAATACCCCAATTTCCACCCATAGTCATTATCCCCAGTAGCTTTCTTGATAGCGGATAAAAGATTAGCCTTATTGTACATCCAATACCAACATTGACCTAGCGAGGGTAAAAACCAGCCACTACTATTCGCAGGGGCAGGATAACTATATTCATAGCCTTCCGTACCATCCGTTATCCAATAGACAGTGGGAAAAACATCCTTTAAAGTTCTATTCTCACTTTCTGCAAACGAAATGATTCTTTGTGTATTCTTATAACCGTAGAAACCGATACTCGGCTCACCGCTGTCTATAGCAGCAAGACTCCAAAGCCCCCATGTACAAGCATTTCCTCCATTGGCATCATAAAGCGCAAGAACGTAACCATGCACGGTATGCATCTCTGTTATACCATCTTTCTGTTTGTATTTACAATAATCTACCCATTCGCCTCCACTGTCTTTACCCGACTTCAGAACGATACCCAAGCAGTCCATATCTGCGGAAAGAGCAGTAACATCGCCGGGAATCAAATAGCCGTTATTACTTTCATCCTTGCAATAAAAATCGCCCATTTGAACTTTATCCAATGTATAATCACCTATATCTTTTAAAATCGGGGTAAATGTATAACAGGTATTGGCAGATAAATCTGTATAGGGCATCGCACCACTATACATCTCTTTGTTATATTCATAAAGCCAATGAACCTTTGCCCTTTTCGGAGAAATAATTACCTGATAACTGCCGTCATTCACCTGGTAAGGGAAAAGAGACTCAGTTCCGATATTGAAACTCACATCACTAATGGAAGAAGGAACATAAGTAAAGTCCCTCCTTCCATTAATTTTGCATTTTATGGAAGGAGACAACGAAAGTAAGGAATAAGCATGTTCAAATAGTATATCTAATTTTTTTAGCGGTCTACCACTCGTGTCACTCCATACCAACAAATCGGAAGCACGGTAGGCATCCTTGCTGCGTTGATCACCCTCCGGTAAGAATATTCCTTTTAGACCATCTATGTTAATCACATTATCCGCTTCCTTACTATACGGAAAGTAGGCAAAGTAAACCGTGGCTTTATTGTCGTAGTATATGGCTGTTTTTCCTTCACCATTGCTGCTGTCGAAGCTCCAAATGCTACCATCATATTTGTAAGGTATGTTGTCGGATAGTACATTATTATCTGCATCCAGCACAATGACACCGATACGATCCCCATTTTCGAAAGTGGTTGCACTTCCGCTATCCGTGACACGAATATTGGAGATATCGTTAATAGCAAAATCACCAACACGAACATTCAGTTGCAATGCTTCACCGTCTTGCTGCACCATACCCGAATCTATTTTTTCATCACCATTGCAAGCCATGAAGGATAATAACGAGAGCAACAACAAATACTTCAAATTCTTTTTCATACTCTTTTTTCTATATATTATTAAAAAGTCAAGATGACACGGGTAGAATTCTTATCCGACATGTTCTTTGCATGGTCATTATAAAGAGTACTACCTAATATGAAATTCCTCTCGATATCAGAAGCTAGAACTGTTTTTAAGACGTTTAACATTATTCATAACCACTAACAGTTTGATATTTTTAACACTATATGCAAGTAAAAAAGTCTCATATTTTAATTACCTGCCAATAGAAATCTCTAGATAATATAAAAAAAATAGATCATTATAAGGTTTATTTCCTCAGAAGTTCGGCGTTATAAAGTTATCAAATTCATGATCAATGATAATGTAAACATCAATGTTCTAGATTATTGGGGAATTACTTATTCATATTCATAATATAACACCAACCCAAGCAAGGGATATTATTATGCTTAGCTTTAAGGTTAAAAGTTGCTCATTTTTCTTCAAAGCACTGATTTTCAGCAGCCATTATAATGACTCTTGAGTAATTTTGCCTTTTCGAATAAATATATTATTTTTGTTCCTCAGATTTAAAAATGAAGAACTCATGGCAGACAATTATATAGAAAGACAGCAAGAGCAATACGAGGCGAGAAAAGCAGCTTGGAAACAAGCGCAAAAATATGGTAAAAAGAAATCGCCATCAACTAACCAGATAAAATCAGAACAACCGACTGTAATTACTTCAAAGCCGAACTGCTTGAAAAGAAGGGTGTTCGTTACAGGCGGAGCTGAAGGTATCGGCAAGGCTATCGTAGCATCTTTCTGCCAAGCCGGGCATCAAGTCGCTTTCTGTGATATTAACGAAGTAGCAGGACAACAAATAGCTCAAAATAGCGGAGCTACATTCTATCCGGTCGATGTCAGTGATAAAGATGCACTTGAAAGTTGTATGCAACATATTCTGAAAGAATGGGGAGATATCGATATTATAGTCAACAACGTAGGTATCAGCAAGTTCTCTCCTATCACAGAAACAAGCGTGGAAGATTTCGACAAAATCCTGTCTATCAATCTGCGTCCGGTTTTCATCACCTCACGTGCACTCGCTATCCATCGTAAAGGTCTGTCCACTCCTAATGTATATGGAAGAATTATCAATATTTGCTCTACAAGATATCTGATGAGCGAATCGGGAAGTGAAGGCTATGCTGCCTCAAAAGGTGGCATTTATTCGCTTACACATGCATTGGCAACATCACTGTCAGAATGGAATATTACTGTAAATTCCATTGCTCCGGGATGGATACAAACACAAAATTATGATCAACTCCGACCGGAAGACCATATGCAGCATCCCTCTAAGCGGGTAGGCAAACCCGAAGATATTGCACGTATGTGCCTATTCCTTTGTCAGGATGAGAACGACTTTATCAATGGCGAGAATATCACTATTGACGGAGGAATGACTAAAAAGATGATATATACAGAATAGATAAAGGCTTATGACTCCTTTCTACCGATTCCATCCAATGCACTTTTGGTAACTTCAACCCCGGTTTTCACAATAGAAGCTGCGTGATTGAATGCAAGCATATCATAAGCATTGCCGGACATCTCAATCAAAATATCAGGTTGACAACGATCTATCTGGTAACGGGTGATTTGTTGCATCATCATTCTTGAGGATTCTGTCAATAGATTGTAAGGACTCATCTTCTTTTTCTTGCCACAATCAATCGGGGCATTTACATCCACTGCAATCAGGATGTCCCCTTCAGTACGCTGCACATGCTTCAGCGGAAGAGGATTTAAAATTCCCCCGTCAATCAATACCATACCATCTTTCCGCAACGGACGGAAAACCATCGGAATAGAAATGGATGCCCGGATGGCCTCATGCAGACTTCCTCTGTCAAACCTTACTTCCTGATCACATACAATATCCGTAGCCATTGCCACATAAGGAATCGGCAGGTCTTCGATATTCATATCCGGAATGATCTGTTTTAATTCTTTAATGAAGCGGTCACCTTTTACCAGCCCGTCCCGACTTAAGGTTAAGTCGGCCAGTTCCCACATTTTACGCTTATCCCAGCTATACAACCATTCTTTACACTCCTCCATCTTTCCCGAAGCATACATCGCTCCTACCATCGCTCCCATTGAACTTCCTGCAATAGAAGTTATCTCATAATTATGACGGAGCAATTCTTCGATGGCTCCAATATGTGCAATACCCCGTGCACCACCCATAGAAAGTACTAATGCGACTTTTTGCTTATTCATATACTATACGTTTCTGTTAGTTGTCTACAAATTAACACATTTCCTGCGAAAAAGATGTCCGGCTAACTCTATTTTTCACATAATGTATGATACACCAAGAGCAGCAATCCTCTTTTTCCAAAGGTATTGCCGCTCTTAATGTACATTATATGATTATCTCTTATTCCTAACTAAGGTTTATTTCTTTCCCTGTGCCTTTTTCTCTGCGTTCCTTTTATTCACATAATCCTTAAACATCTGGCGCCAGTTACGCCCATGTTCGTTAAAATACTGTTCGCATTTAGTTTTATAGATTTCGAAGATAGCAGAAATCTGTTTCATGTTCTTGTAGTCAATAGCCTGCTCACGAGCCAGCTTCAGTTGTTCCAGGACAAATGCTGTTTCTTCTTCCGTCATATCAGGTACAATAGCCTGATATCCTTTTAGAGTGAATGCAACTTTTCCAACAGTATATTTATCAAGGATCTGTTCCACCTGTTCTTCTGTCAATACCCTGCGCAAGTCTTTCATCAACTTTTCATGTATCTCTTTCGGCATAGCAGAGTCAGCAATCATTTCACGGTCAAGTTTACTCAATAGTTTGCCTGTCAACGGATTGATGCCGGCAGGAATCGTGGTATAAGGATGGTCATTGTGCCAATCGCGAACCTTACGCAGATGATTGTAAATAGTAGTAATTGCAAATCCGGCTTTACTCTCGTCATTCAGGTTCAGTGAGGCTACCCAGTCCATCGCTTTCTTTTCAAGAGAAGTATCCGAGTTTAGTCTGGCAAATACTTTCTTGTCAAAATAAGCTGCTACTTTATCGAAAGAACGAATGGCGCCCTCCGGTAATAGCTCTCCCTTCTCTCCAAAACTATACATGGCAGCTTCGGGTTCAATAGTAACTTTACTTTCATCCAGTTTCTTCTTGTCCAAATGAAACACATCGGCAAAAAAATCATAAACAGCATTTCGTTTATTCGGGCCAAAATCGTGTTTCTCATTGGGAAGGTGTACATTTGTAACCTTATCCTTTGCATGGTAGAAACCATAAATACGTTGCAGATAAGGAAATTCTAACGTAGGAACACTGGCTGTCCAATCTCCGCCATCAGAAACAATCAGTTGTGGAAGCGGAGCAAATGTCGCAGCCAATTCTGCGTTACAAGTGCCTCCTGCCGAGAGCTGAATAGGCATGCCACTTTCGCAGGGACATCCCCCGTCGAAATGGGAAGCCAGGCTCACTACCGGAGCAGAAGCCGTAAAACGATCATCCAATACACTTAGTAACACTGTATGTGTACCACCACCGGAACCACCATTCGCTCCGATACGACCGGTATCAATATCTTTCCGGGAAGCAAGCATATAATCAAGAATCAGCAAACCATTCATCGCCTGAATAGTATGCGCCGCACTGCTACGATGCGCCGCACTGCCAACCTGTAATATAGATTCTCCCCATCCGAATAAGTCATAATCCACACAAATAGCTCCCATACGGGCCAAAGTGCCCATGCGCTGTTGCTGATCCTCACGATAACGTCCACCGCCGAAATGTCCGTTCGGGCATATAATCAGTGCATGCTTCCCTTTTGATTGAGGGGTGTAAATAGAGCCGCAGACATACAATCCGGGAAGTGTTTCAAGTGCAAAGTTCTGTATAGTATAGCCATCAAACTTTCGTATTTTCGAGAGAATAGCCTCCGACTTAACACATTGGGCCAACATAGCATCAATGCCCAAACGCTGACGGACTTCTTTCTTCAAAGAATCCGCACGCAATCCGAATGTTTGCTTATCAGCATAAAGGGTGTTCAGATATGCCAACATCTTTTCCCCATCCTCATCCGTCCGACGGGGATATTCGTAAGCTTTCAACTTATACATATTTCCCTTCTGCTTGACAAACTTGTAGTCAAAAGGTGCAAGTACATTTGTCAGCGACTCTTCCACTGAATAAGGACGAATACGGAAATCAGCGTAAGACAATACTTTGCCTACTGTATCAATATCGTATTTCAAGCGGACTCCAAAACGGTTTTGAATATCCGTCAGAACTTCATTTAAGGGACGGGCAAATTCCGTCTCATATCTTTGTGTTTGCGCCTCTGCCGAAAGGGATGCGGCAAGCAGCATTGTGAAAAGTATCCGTTTCATTTATTTAAGTTTTAATTCCTCACCATTGACAATCACATCATCCATCGTAATGCGTTCACAATCTTCAAAGATGCATTTCTGCTTTCCTCCCTGAATATGGATATCACGTAATACAATATCTGATATCGGAGCTTCTTCTAATCCGACTATTTTTATCGGTGTTTTTACATCTGTAACAGTCATCCCACTGATATGTACATTACGAAAGATTGGGGTGCGTTCACTCTTCGGTTCTGCCGGCATCGGACTGTATTTCAAGTTTAAAACGACAGCTTCTTGCTTGATATTGCTCATCACAATATTGCTGACACGAATATCTTCAACGACTCCTCCCCTTCCACGAGTTGACTTAATGCGGATACCTCGCTCAGTCCCGTCAAACACGCAGTTGGAAATAGTCACTTTACGCACACTTCCACTCATTTCGCTGCCAATAACAACACCACCATGCCCGGAAAGCATTGTACAATTGGTTATAGTGATATTTTCACAAGGTACTCCCAAACGTCGGGCTTGTGCATCTCTTCCCGATTTAATCGTAATACAGTCATCACCTACTGAAATATGACAATCGCTGATATGTACATTCCGGCAGGATTCCGGATTGATGCCATCTGTATTAGGAGAAGGAACATTATCAATCGTAATTCCTTTGATAGTCACATTATCACAGAATTCCGGGTTTACAGTCCAGAAAGGGGAATTGACAATTTTCACTCCCTCAATCTTTACCTTCTTACAACGAACAGGCTGAATGAACGGAGGACGGAAAAAACGTCGCTGCAATGTGCTTACATAATCCTTATTTGTTTCAGTATAAATGGCCGTAGTATCATTCTCTGCATCCCACATAGGCTGATATTTATTCAGATCATGCATACCGTTATCTTTCAGGTCAATCATGACCCGGAAAAACTCCATCCACCATTTTTTACCTTGTCCGTCCAAAGTTCCTTCGCCCTTGATCGTAATATTCTCTGCATCCACTGCATAGATTAAAGGTTGGAAACTTTTCATCATCACTCCTTCGTGACGGACTTCCACAAAAGGAAGATAATCATCAAAGTTATCTGAGAAAAGTAACGTGGCACCAGCTTCCAGCTCCAAGGTTATATTACTTTTCAACCGGATACTTCCTGTCAGGTAAGTTCCCGCCGGAAAGAAAAGGGTTCCTCCACCATTACGGTTCAGACGGTCAATCGTAGTGTTGATCAACTTTGTATTAAGAACTTTGCCATTTGCCTTTGCACCGATTTTCAACATGTCTACACGTTCGGCATGAAGAACAGTGGCTGCACAAAGGCACAGGAATGCCAAAAGAGTTGTTCGTAAATTCATAATCTATTATATTAAAGAATACTTCTTCATCATTTCCATTCAAGAAATTCGTGCCTAAATATAGGTATTATCAGTCAAACTTATACATTCCGCTTTGTATTTCCTTGGGTTCCTTCTCTCCCGGAAGATATACGACAGCCGTTGTATTCACCGGAACAGACACATTTAAGGTAAATGCATCCTCTTGCCGAGTCCACTCTACTACAATAGTACCATAAAGGGTTTCGTATGATGATTTGACATATTTCAAGTCTCCTACCGGTTGGGAAGCAATGATAAATTTCCGGTAGCCCTGCATTGAATCATCTTTTCCTTCCAAGGAGGCAGATAATACCGTATATGGACGAATTCCAACCAATGAACGAAAGAACCATTCATCAATCTGCCCCATCATAAAATGATTCCACGAAGAGCCTTGACGCGGGTCCCATTGTTCTGTCAGAGTAGTTGCCCCAAATTTTAACTGAAAACCATAACCGGGAGCTTCTTCATGATTAAACATTTTATAAATAAGTTCATTCTGATCGTTACGGGCTAATGTCTGAATCAAATAACGATTGCCCACATCCCCGGTTGTCAGACGATCTCCATGTGCCTTTACATCTTTAATCAGATTGAAAAGCACCTTTTTATTCAAATTTGTATCCGGCTGACAAACACCTTGTTCTCCTGCACTTTGTGTCAAATGAAGAAACAACGGAAGTGCATTACTGCATTGACTTCCCGTACCATACTGTGCGGTATTATTATCTAAGAAACATTTATTAAAGGCTACCATAATATCATGGGCTAAAGAGCTGTAATAACGAACATCAAATTCATTACCTACCATTCCGGCAGCCTTTACCAAATACATAACGGTCATGTAATAATGTGCGGTAGCCACTAATGGAACAGGTGTATTCCGTGAGAATCCCGCACGAAAATCTCCATAATCATACCAGTCACCCAAACCGAAAGATAAGATTCCATTATTTGCACGAGTTTTGAGATAATCCACATAACGACGCATATTGGAATAGTATTTTCTGATCAGCGAATCATCTCCATAAGTCTCATAATACATAAATGGAAAAATAACTAAAGAACCTCCCCACTCCGGCGATTCGGCAAAAGCATCCATACCCGGACCTTCAAAAACGACATATTCAGGGGCTGTTGTCGGCATTGCTCCATTGGAGTGCTGCGCATCAGCCATGTTCTGCATAATTTGCGGAGCATAAGCAGTCAGATCATAATTATATAATAATCCCGGACCATTAAGATGCACCTGCTCCAGCCAACCAAGTTTTTCCCGGTGCGGACAATCCGTAAACACAGACTGCATATTACTACGTACTGCCTTCTCTATCAAGCGATGAGCAGCATTGAATATCTGATTTGATGATTCAAATGTAGAAACTTTCTTTGCCGAATTGTAAACGAAACAGGACTGAATGTTTTTCAATACCGGCAATTGATGCGGATTCTTCTGTCCTTTCAAGACAGCACCTTCCACCTGAATATATCTGAAACCATAATAAGAGAAACGAGGATGCCAAGTTTCATCTCCTTCACCTTTCAATGTATATTCATAGTAATGTTGGCGTCCTGTTTGACGTTGGTTACAAGCACCTTCTTCCGTTAACGCCTCGGCGACTATCAGAGTCACTTTTTGTCCGCGTTTACCACGTACTGTTATTTCGGGAAAACCAGCCAGATTCTGTCCCATGTCCAAGACTAAGGCAGAAGGGGCTACCACTCGTTTCGTAGATTTGGAAGACAAGGCAACTTGCTCATCATTCAGTTTTGTGACCTTTTGAATGTTGTGCCGTTCCATAATCTTCACCGGACGTGCCATTTGTGGGCGAAGTATTCCTTTCGGAGCCTCCTGAACTACTACCGGACGCCAATCACTATCATCAAACCCAACTTGGTTCCATCCTTTCTGTTCTCCACGCGCATCATAATCCTCACCTCCATAAATACAGTTGAAGGTTATCGGACTCAAATCATATTTCCAGCCATTATCAGAATGGATGACCGTATGTGTTCCATCCTCATAATTAACAACTAACTCAAATAAGAGCGTGGGAGGACCAAAACTAATCTGTAGCTTACGATAACGTCCCCCTTGTACATTATAGAATCCATTCCCCAATAAAACTCCAACTGCATTCTCACCATTTTGCAACAACTCTGTCACATCATACGTGTTATAATAAACACTTTTATCATAATCACTCCAAAGCGGAGCAAACTCACTATCACCTACTTTCTTGCCATTTAACGAAAACTCATAGAATCCCAGTCCGCATACGTAAGCTGTCGCTTCTACAATCCTCTTGCTTGTTTTACGACCGGCACTACCTCCCTTTATATCTCCCAACTCAAATGTTTTCCGCAAATAAATGCTCTTCTTGGCTAGTGTATCCACCGCTTCCCAAGCCGCTTTTACCTCCGGCTTTTTCAATTCGCCACCATGAAACTTACGACCTTCCGGCAAGTGGGCATCCTGACGAGTAATAGCCCCAATCCATTTCCTGGAAGAAAAGCAGTCAGGAACTGAACGAAATTTAGCATCTGAGCTCCATTGTGAGGGTGAACCAGATTCGTCCCAAACCCGTACGCGCCAAATATAATTGAGTAGATTGCCAGAGCGAATATCCGCTCCTTCAATGGATACCAACTGGCTCTGTGAAGAGTTTACTTTTCCACTGTTCCACACAGAACGGCCGGTAAGAGCCTCCCGAATATCTATTTCATAAGCCGATTGTTGTGTTCCGTTTTCAGGTGATTCCATCACCCATCCCAAACGGGGCACTCCCTCAACCACTACTAACCCTTCCTGCATTTCACAAGTCAGGCGACTGATTGTTATATTCTTCGCTTGTACGAAACATGGCAGGCAAAGAATAAGAAGAAGATATTTTCTTAAAATCATTATCTGGTTTTCAATATGTTATAAATAATAATCCGTGTCTGAATCTATCATTTCAAAGCATTCTCACAAACAAGTCTTGTCAACGTATCCGCATGTCCTGCCTCTTTCCCATCCACAAAAACACGTAATCCCTTTCCGCAATGGTAACGGTCCCCATTTTTATCCCAAAGAATCGTCAGATTGTGCCCATGATATAAAACATTATCCAGACAAAACCAGTCCCATTTATCAGCCGGAATCAGCGGATTTACTTCTATCGTATCATCCAGACGGGGACGAAGTCCAATCAATCCGGTAATCATCAAATCATTGAATGTAGAATGGTTATAGTACCGGCTCCGTTCCTGATCGCCTTTCAGCCAATAACCGGTCACTTCATCCAGATATTCGCCAATATACGGACGGCCACGATGATATTGCGACTCTACATACAATTCCATCTGACGAAAATATACACTGTCAGATAAAACAGTCTGCGGATAGTTATTCATGAAATTAGCCATTGCAGTCAATGTCTGTGCAGAAGCAAACGGCCAGATAGCTCCGTCCCACTCACACTTGCCGACTCCACGCGTGCGGAATTCCGGATGACGGCGTTCTGCCGTAGTCAATCCATAAGGAGCAGAAAATCCTTTTTCATCCATAATCTCTTTCCAGGCAACTTCATATTTCTTCGTTGTATCCGGTAAATTGAAATACCATGGGATATACCCGATTGCTTCACGCACATTGGCAGAAGAATCAATACGCACAGTCTCAAAGAACTGATGACGTGTATTCCACAAATCGTTCTCCACGAGACTCTTTAATGTATCCGCTCTCATGCCGTATTTCATAGCCATTCCTTCATTACCGGAAAGAATTCCCATTAGCGAAAGAGCTTTTGCATTACCGTACATATAACTGTTAATTGTCGGACGGGCATATTTTTTCTTCCGTCCTCCACTGATGGACTCTTCCATACCATCTTGTACATCACCTTGCCAATACAGTCCGTTCTTCAAACGATTCGTACGTTCCCAACGCTGATATTCTGTTTCCAGATCCTTCGCCATATCCAACATGAAATCCTTATCACCATCCACCATATAGCGCGCAAGTATGGCATCCGCATTCCATGAACTGAACTTATCCATTTTCTTCATCGGCCCGCCATCATTGCCACGATACCATGTGTGTATAATCTGATCCAGATATTTCGGATCGCGCAACCAACGGCTCTCGTAAATATGATGTCCGATAGCACAGGCTATCAGATTATATTTGTCCGAATAAGACCGCTGAATCAGAAATTCGGTCATGCCATATCCGACAGGAGTTTCCTTGATATGCTTACGCAATGACCACCAACGATAATAGTACATTTCTTCAAAGTTATGTTGCGGGCATTCAAACAAAGGAATATTTTCTTCCATCCATTCCGAAGCCTTGGCATTGGGAATGGCCTGAACAATATTCTCATCTTCCATGCCATTGAAATAGTCAGCATAATGACTAAAGTCCTCATATTTCAAAAAAGCGGAAGAAGCGTCCTTATCTGTGGAGGAAGTCTTCACATTGGCAATGCGATATTCCGCTAACGGTTCCTGCCCACCTGCATTGGGTAAATCGTAAGTTTGATCGGCAGGAGTATCTACGGTCGGGAATGTACGCATCTCTCCCGTACGGAAAGCGATTCGTTCAATAGTCGCTACCGGAGCATAAAACATACGCAAACCGACTCTCTTACCATCTACATACACTTGAATATTACGATCTGCAGTCGAAAGAACTGCTTCTACATGATAAGTCTTCCCTGCCTCATATTTCATCATATTTGCAAACCGTGAGCCACCTTTCATACGGAAAATACCGTCCGGAGTTAGCTCAAGCCGCGAACAAGCAATGCTGTTTTCATCTAAAAAGTCAATCTGAAGTATACCTTTATCATTCTGTCCGGCCAACAGATCAAATGAAACTTTCAATTCTTTAGAAGCCGGAATCTTACGCTCTGCCTTCGCATAGTCAAACGGGTCTTTATCCTGTAAAATCAACCATTCTCCTTCTAAAGAAACCGGAGCCCAAACCGGAGAATAAATATTCCAATTAGCTAGTTCAGCCATTGAACCGAATTTCGAAAAATCATCATCTGCATGTGCGGAAGCATTGATCTCTACCGGAACAGGAATACGGGAAATCCACATATCTTCTTTATTCACGCTATATGAAACCCACAAATCACCATCTGCAGGTATTCCGTTTCCTTCCTGAATACCACGGGGATATTGAGGACCATACGATTTATAATTTCCTCCATAGCGCATGGGAGGATTTTCACCATGTACCAGATTTAATGTAGTATATTCCAGTCCGTCTTTACTCAACGAAATAGCCAACGGCCAGCGAAATTCCGAAGGATTATAAACAGTAGCATAAGTACCGTCGCTCAGACGTTGTCCCCAGATTTTTGCATTACTGTTGACAAACCCTTTTGCACGAAGCACCGGTTCTGCCCAGGTATGTCCTCCATCTTCACTGATAGAAGTCAATGCATGTTTCCAGAGACTTGCCATACGGCCATCGGGCAATGTATAGCAGTTGAACGCTTTATAGCCTTTTTTAAGTGGAATGATCGGATCTTCACGGTCAGCTTCCTCCACCCATTGCATCATATAGAGCGGATTATCCAGAATCTCCTGGCAGGCCTTGACGAACTCACGGTCTTTGCTCTTCCTGAAATAAGGATAATCGGTGTTCTTCTCGCTAAAACCATGATTGTAATAAATGAAATAGATAGGACCAAACGAACCATCTTTCTTAATCTCACGCACTACCCTACCTATGCCGTTCCCATCATTCGGATCATCTTTCTTATCTAAGGCTACCCCATAATTTCCCATTGTAATCAACTTGCCCGACTTAGATACATAAAAGCCTACACGTTGATGCATGATAGCGATCAAATCTTTTGCCTGCATACCAGGGCGGGATTCTTTAGTATATCCGTCCGGCACTTTGTAAGGGGGGAATACTATTTCCGGATTTGTCCATTGATAACCGTCTTTTGAGGTCATCAGGAATGTTTGGGAAGGTGGTATATGCTCATCCGAAGGGTCTGCCAGATACTGATAATAGAACTGACCGTTCCAGTAGGCCAACATAGGCTGATGATTATAAGTCCATCCGTTACCGTTCGACGTATCCGGGTGTTCACGGTTGGCACGTACCAGTTGAATATTATGTACTCCTACTACCGGAGACAGTTGTCCGTCATGATAAGCGGGATTCGACAATTCCTTTCCTGTGTAATGGATTCTGTCTTGCGGGGACTGTGCTTGAATGGTATTTGTCAGCCATCCGGTAGCCAATACAAAAAGAATCTTCGTTAAGTTGTTCATGATTTATTTCAGGTTTTAGTTTATTTCTTCTTGCTTTCTTCCAGCAATGTTTTAACAACAGATTCCGAAGCTTTAAAGATAGTTCCATGCTTATGTCCGACAGGCACACTTACGCTTTCGGTGACATCCGTGAAATTCCGAAAATCCCTGGTACGCATAGCTCCATATATTTTTTTCTTATAAACATCAAAATAGATCAGATAATCATCACCGAGTTTTTCAACCGTCGGCCCTTCTACAAACGACTCGGTAAAGGGTTGTGATGACGGCGAATAAGGGCCGGTCATAGAGCCAGAAAAAGCTATTTTCAGATTGCGTTCGGGACGTGTGTTATCTTTGAGTACCATTACATAATCATTTTTCGCCCGTTTCACAATCACAGCATCAATCGAGCTGAAACCGGGATCATATAATACTTTCGCTTTCGATACTGCCTTAAAATCCTTTGTTGTGATGTAGTACAAGCGATGGTTGTTCTCTTCTTCTTCTATTCCCTTTTCATAACGACCGGGCACACAAGAGGCCCATACTACCATAAACTGTTCACCTTCGTCATCATAAAAAATCTCCGGTGCCCATACATTGACAGTGGTAGGTTCGTCTGCCATCACAGGAATCATTTGTTGCTCCGACCAGTGAATCAAATCTTTGGACTGTGCATAGCCAAAACCTAAATCACCTTTCCAACTGGTAGTCCACACCAAATGAAAGGTTCCATCCGGTGTACGCACTATGGAAGGGTCGCGCATTAACCGATGTTGCCCTAATTCTGGTTTCAACCAAACGCCGGGAATGCTATCCCAGTACATTCCATCTTCGCTATACAGATATCTCAGACCTTCATCAGCCGGCTCATGAAATGAAGTGAACATATAATAATCTTTATTCCCTCCACAAGAAGCTAAAAGTAGAATGCTTATTGCAGCTAATGTATTTTTTAACTTTCCCATTTCTATGATTCTTTTACACTATACTAATATCCTTTATACAGAGACGATAAAAAGCCGGATTTGTACTCAAATAGATATAAAGAATCATTCTTTATAATCGATAAAAGGGCGACTCTCCGAGCCACCCTTTCCTCCATCAAACAAACTAACCATTTAATAATGGGAAAGAATTCCACTTCTTTTTATAGTATCTTATTTGTCACAAATTCCTTGTTTACAACATGCTATGGTTTTACAGTGTTCCTCCCCGTGCTTTTACACGTTTAGCCCACTCTTCACGTTCTTTTGTCAAATTGTACCCACGTTTGGCCAGATAATTGTTGATACGTCCTTTGTACTTACCGAAAGCCGCATGCTTCTTGTTTGAATTTTCTGCATCCATAGCAAACTCACGCGCCTCTACCAACCAAGCATAGATTTGTGCCTTTTCTTCTTCCTTCAAAGAAGGAATCATATCAAGCGTAGCTTCATAAGTCACTTTCACCACGCCATAAGTCATTCCATCTTTTACGGCTTCTATCTGTTCCTCATTCAAAAAGAGAGATAAACTGGCAGGAAAAGCAAAGTGAGAACGGTACAAAGCTGCATCTTTTTCATTTTCAGCTGCCTTCAACGCTTCATCTTTCGCATCACCGGTCAAACCTGATTCCTTAACGTTTTTTACTTTTGCATCACGTATTTCATAAATATCATTCAGTTCGAAATAGCGATTGGCAATAATATTACAAACATCTTCGGCTACTTTCGCATCCGTAAGTCCTAGTTTATCTACAATTTTCTGCGA
>NZ_KV804301.1:60190-93743 GCF_001811315.1 Bacteroides sp. HMSC067B03
TAAGTCCTAGTTTATCTACAATTTTCTGCGAACGATTGACAATGGACTCTACATATTTCGGATCACGATTCTCTTTGTTCAAATCGACTGCTCCGGCAGATATCCAACCGCAAAGAAACAACAGAGACATTAAAACTATCTTTTTCATTTCATCTTATTTTTTATACCATATGCCAAAAGGAAACCCAGTTCCGGCATCTTATACCGATACCGGTTGCAGATTACATTAATTTTCCTTTTTCAGCTAATGTATCGTAGTTGTTTTTTAAATCTCTCCAGTCTACTTTGTGCTTTGTACTGATTCCATTGATATACTTTTCAATATTCGTATATCCGTCACCTGTACAATCTTTATTAGCATCACTTGGATCATTCGGATTCAATCCATTAGCAATTTCCCATTCATCCGGCATACCGTCACCATCCGTATCCACATACGGAGTTCCTTTGTATTCGGGGAAACCACCCATCTGACGAATATCAGTAATGATACCTTGCTTATAAGAATCTTTCGGCAAACGACGATATCTGAACTGACCGTCTTCACCCATTGATTTAGGAGCTAAGCCTGTAAGGTCACCGTTAGCATCCTTCGCCATTTTCTTGTCATAATAAGGAATACCGGTTTTTACTTCTTCGATAATGCGTTCGTCTACAATATCGCGGCAAGGGATATTGGCACCTACATGTTTCGTTACATAATCATAAGCATCATTGGCAGATGTAATTTTAATATAAGGCATTGCAAACGGTTCGTAGCTCCGCATCATTTCAGTATATCCGTCAGTATTTGGCTGACCTTCAATCTGTATACCACCATTCCAGTTATCTTTTGTTATTTCCGGATAACCTTCCATCACGTTACCATCAGCATATACACGACCATAAACTTTATAATTCAGTTTGCTACGTCCGGCTTCCGGTTTCAGGATACGACAACCTACTGTATTGTTTTTGGGAGTAGCAGGACCGGGTTTATAGTAGTTATTGATCATGTTAAACATAGCCGTATAATCACCGCCGTCAGTTGAACGATGCACCCAGTTAAATATCACATTATTGACGAAGTTAAATACTCCATTCCAACCAACAGACGGATTACGGCCTGAGTTACTAGCCCAAAGGTTACGCATAAATGCACAGTTTTCACCTCCTAATGTACTGCCGAATGCATGGTTATATGTATCCAAAGCTTTTGCGGAAATCGTATTCTGAATAGTTACATTTACCGTGGCAAGCTTTTCGTCTTTGCTCTCATACTGTCCTTCACTCGGATCATACATATGACGGTAGAAAGATATATTTTCGTCCAGTCCCCATGTACATGAACAGTGGTCTATCATGATATTACCAATCGGATTACCACCAAAGGAGTCATCACGATGCCATACTTTTGTTTCTCCACGACGGAATCTCATATGACGTACAACTACGTCGTGTGTATCCACCCAAAATGATTCTCCGGCAATGCAGACACCATCACCCGGTGCTGTCTGTCCGGCAATAGTAACGTAAGGTGCTCGAACAATAATCGGAGATTCCAGACGAATGATACCAGCCACATTGAATACAATAATACGTGCACCACCTGTCTCACAAGCTTCGCGGAATGAACCCGGACCACGATCATTCAGATTAGTAACCGTAATTACTTTACCTCCACGACCACCAAAACTATACATTCCACCTCCTTCAGCACCCGGAAACGAGGGAATTCTAGCTTGTGGCAAATCATAGGGACGACCAGCCCATGAGATATAAGGACGTCCTTCTTTTGCTTCTTTCAGTACTATAGGTAACGCTTTCTCCCATGCTTCATCAGAACGTTTCCGTTCCTCGGTCATCATCTTTGTATAATTCGCTTTGGCTTCGTCAGTTATCTGCGGGTATTGTGCCCATACAACGGTCGGAGTCAACATTGCAGCTGCAAAAGCTACTAAAAGTACATGTTTCTTCTTCATTTTTATTGGGTTTTGTGAGATTGTTAATTCAAAAATACAATAATAAGACGTAAAACAAGGAAATATGTAATCAGAAAATATAATATATTTTTCTATTCTAACTTTAAATACAAAAGGACCACTTATTCCTTAATATTCTTTTCAAAAGATCAAAGTGATAAATGGTCCTTAGGTTTATTTCAGAATGAACATTCTTCAGATCAAGTAATTATTTTGATAAACGAATTCACTCTGCCAAAGGATCAAAGGTACCATCAGCTCCACCTCTCCAATAGTCGCCCCATCCTATATTTTGTTCTAATGACACATTGTTTTGCATCGCATTCTTCTTAAAACCTAAGATATAATAATAAGGTTTAAATGTTGGAAGAATAGTTTCATCATTACCGTCAGTACTAAGATTTTTACGTTTAAAATGTTCTTGATAAAACTGAGCCAATGCCTTTACCTTTGCATCTGCATATGTTATTTCATCATCGGCTGATTCTGTACAAGTTATATCTTCAGTCAAACTTAATGCTGTCGGACGTTTATTCCATAATTCATCATAGGTTTCTTTTATTGTTTTATCTTCATTGTAGACATTATTACTTTTAGCAGCAATAAAATTTTTTGCATAAACCTCAATCCGATGTCTTCTCTGACCATTCAATGGTTCAACTCCTAAATAGTTACATGTATTGCCATTAAAACCTGTAAGTTTCCAAGTCGATTTCAGTGCTTCTTGGCCCACTCCACCATCAAATAACATCCAACGTCGCACATCGTGGAAACGTTTACCTTCATAAGCAAGTTCTATTTGACGTTCATAAAGTATAGCCTCAAATAGTTTAGCACGATCATTAAAAATAGCTGGATCTAATCCACAATTATCTGTATATCCTACACGCTTACGAATTCGTTTAAGAGCATTCACTGCCTCGTCAAAATGATTTGCCCCACAAGCAGCCTCCGCATAATTCAATAATACTTCGGCAAAACGTATTTCCATATATGGAGCAGCAGACTGTCTGAATCCATTACCTGAAGTCTTTTCAAAGATATATAAAGGATTAGAATTGAGTGCTAAATCATCTGTACGCTTACGCAAATAAATCCCCGTATTTTTGGTACCTAGACAATCAGCTGCATAGCCTGACTTAGAGTTACTATTACGATCATCTACATTATCATACCAACAATAATTCCACAACTTGTAATTATTCCCTGTAGTATACCCATTAATGCCATAAGGTAATTGACCTTTTTCACCAAAAGATTTCAAGTCATCACTATCAAACTTCCATTCTACACCAGGGAACGCAAAAGTGCGATAAAATCTTGGATCGCGGTTTAAAAAGAAAAGTTCTTGATTATAATCATAAGATCCATTCATGTCATTTGGTTTCTTCCCATCCGCCATTGGAAAAAGATCAACCATTTCTGCAGTGGGAGTCATACCACCCCCACCTCCAGCATTAGCTGGGCGAAGAGAATGTTCCCATCCATTCCATTTTTCAAGCTGTAAGTGCTCGGCTGGTGATACATTATTATATAAAGTTACTAATACTGCCTCAGAAACAGTTCCTCCACCACCTTCTGAGCCAATATAATCGGAGAATATCTTTCCCCAACCTGCTGCATTCTTTCCTGAATTGTTTTCATAAGCCAATCCAAAATTACCTTCTTCCAGTTTTTTTACAGCAGCTAAGTTTGTTTGATATGCAGTTTCCCATCGTGTAACATCATCCGCCCTATTAAAAAGCGGACTGGCATATAACAATTCCACACGACCTTTTAAAGCCAATGCTGCCCCCGATGTTATGCGTCCAAAATTCTTATTTTCAGACTCCCAACGTGCTGGCAGATAATCAGCAGCTGTTTGCAAATCTTTGCAAATAAAATCAATACATTCTTTTGTAGACGAGCGTGGAACTACCAAATGAATACCTTCACTATCTCCAATTATAGGATTTTGTACATTATCAATAATAGGTACACCACCATACATCATTACCATTAAATAATAACGCCATGCACGGAAGAAAAATGCTTGTCCCAACAATAACTGCTTTTGGTGTTCAGTTAAACTTTCACTGCCAATCACTCCTTCGATCATATCATTACACTCACGAATACGCACCCAAGGAGAATAATTGTTATCTAGATTAAAATAATCAGTAACAGTTTCATAATCTAGAGGAGAATTAGGATTCATCAAACCTGATATCCCTCCATATTCTTCTGTACATTTCGAATATTGATCACTTGTTCCCGTGCTTGGCATATCACCCATAGAACCAGTCAGATCAGATCCACCCGTCGCACTCGGCAGCATGATATAATACAAGTAAGCTATACGGTTATCAGCTGACTCATAATTTTCATAAATAGTCGTACCGTTAAAACTTCCATATAATTTTTTGTCTTCCAAAAATTGATCACTACAACCTGTAAAGACGGCAACTGTTATGGTCAGTAATGCAATTGAACCATACTTATTTATTTTCTTCATCATTGTATTCAAATTATTAAAATGAAACATTAACACCTAACGTGAATTTACGTAAGTTCGGATAATATCCATAGCTTCCCGCCCAAGAAGCCCATGCTCCTTCTGGATAAGGGTTTAGGAAGTTAAATACATTTTGGCAAGTAAGATTGAAACGGCAACTACTAATGCCAATTATTTTTAGCCATTCTTTAGGCAATGCATAAGCTACTGTCATATTACGAAGTTGCACTGTTGCTGCACTTACTTTCCAAAAAGTAGAGGGTGCACCATTTACACTACTATAGCGAATATTCGGGTATTTTGCATTTCTGTTTTGTGCTACAGTTACTATATTATTAGCGTCATAAATATCCTCATATACAAACATATCTTTCCACATTGCCGACACATTACTATATTCAGAGTAACTTTCTTTACGCATAGTTGTAGGAACTAAGGAATATGCTCCCCAACTTGCACCAAACTGCGCACTAATAGAAAAAACTTTATAAGAGAAACCGAAATTTAAAGTTCCACCGTAAGGATTACTAGCACGGTGAGAAATTTTTATATAATCTTGTTCATCAACAATACCATCTGCCGGACCAAAAGTTCCAGTTGATTCATCATATTGTCCACGTACATCCTTATAAATCAGCATACCAGGATGTACATTTTCTTTTGTATTTCCTAAATATTTAGTAATACTATATTTATCAAAGTACTCATTAATTTCCTGATAACTACGGAACATACCTATACATTCATAACCCCATAGTCCTCTATCAGAACGTTCATTTCTCACTAATTTATCAAAATCATATGCAGCCTTCCAACCTGTCTCTCTGATTTTATTATCATTGTATCCTGTTGTAAGCTTTACCCAATATGACATGTCTTTTCCAATTTTATCCTTCCATCCTAATGACAATTCAACACCATATGTATCTACCTCACCAAAGTTTTCTGGAGCAGGCTGTATTCCTACCGTATTCGGATAATAAGAAGTTCCTTGATGTGAAGCAAACATTTCACGGCCCATATCATAATAGAAGTCCAAATTAGCGCTCATTCGATTCTTCAAAAAGGCCATATCAATACCAAAATTAGTTTTATAAGTCTTATCCCAATGTACATCAGGATTTACTCCTTGTTTCGGCATACGAATCGTAGCACTTGTATTTGTACTAGAATTAGTTCCAAAGATCGGTCCTTTGTCTGGATTACGGGTGTAAAGCTGAGTCCAAAGCCAAGCATTCACATTATCTTTACCAAGAATACCAAACGAACCACGTATCTTCAAAAAGTCGATTTTTGTCTTGTCTTTATCAAACCATTTTTCATCTGAAATAACCCAGCCGGCAGACCATGAAGGGAACATTCCCCAATAATTCTGAGGAGCAAATTTGGCAGAGGCATCAGAACGGAGCATAAACTCAAACAAATATTTATCATCATATGAATAATTCACACGACCAACATAAGAAAGCATACCAGACTCACTGCGGTTAAACGTTACAGTTTGAGCAAAACCTTCTGCATTGGAATCCACAGAACTAGATTGGCCATCTGTAAAAGGTAATGGATCTGTAAGACTACCATTCAAATCTTCCCATTCTGATTCTGCTTTTTCAATAGAGAACAAACCACTGACATAATGCTTACCAAACTGACGTGCATAGCTTACTGTTAAGTTCATTTGATAACTATCTGAGCGATTCATACTACGCCCCAAAGAGTTGCCATTATTCAACTCATACAATCCCAATGTATTAGCATTGTATTCAATCTCGTCACCAACATAAAGGTGACCACCGCTGCCACCACGGGATATAAGGCGATATACATCGATTTTTGTACCGATAGTATTTGTTTTTCCTGTACTTATATTTTTTGAATAAGAAGCTTTTACCTTTAAACCACGTAAGTATTTACTCCAACCAAAATCATACTCTAATGAACCGTTAAGAGAAAAATTCTGATTCTGATTCTCAACATTATCTGACGCATTCTGTACTGCTGCAAAATTATACTTCTGCTGATCACTTGGATTAGTTATATTTTCCATACCTGAATGAAAAATATAATATCCATTTACTTGATCAGGCACATAAGGTACATGTAACATTAAAGATTCAAAATCACCATCAGAGCCACCACCTTTTACATTTTTAGGTTTATTTGTCTCTCCATAATTACCAGATACCTGCAAAGAAGCTTTCATCCATTTTGAAATATTAGCATTTACACCAGCACGATAGTTCCAACGATTATAGTCCAAGCGCCCTATATTACCTTCTTGCTGATAATACGAAACACCACCGAAATAAGTTGCTTTTTCTGTTCCCCCGCTAATGTTGACACTATGACGCTGCGTCAAAGCCGCACTCCATTCTTTATCTAATAAATTATAATTCATACCCTTCATTGCCTCCAACTCATCAGATTGAAAAAGTTGTACCCTCAAGTCATCGGATTCTTGATCCTTAGTAGCAGTATTAGCAGCACGAGCAGCATTGTATATACGACCGTAATCATAGGCATTTAGCATCTTCGGTAACATCAATGCATCTGTATAACCAAACTGTCCTGAATAAGAAATTTTGGGAGCACCTACTTTTCCTTGTTTAGTCTTAACCAGCACAACACCATACGCAGCACGTGCTCCATATACAGCCGCTGCAGCATCCTTTAAAACAGTCACATTTTCTACTTCATTTATATCTAAATTATTGAAAGCACCTTCATCTGCAATAAAGCCATCAATAACATATAGTGGAGTAGGGCTTGCATTACCTCCTAAATCAGAACTTGGAGTAATGGTAGTATTCACTGAACTTTGACGAATCTGTAAGCTTGGTGTACTACCTGGACGCCCACCACTAAGTGATACATGTAAACCATTTATTTTACCAGCTAACGCGTCACCCAAACTACCCACTGACAAATCTTTCAATTCTTCTGTGGAAATCGTTTCAATGGCACCTGTTGCATTACGTAATTTCTGAGAACCATAATCACCAAGTACTACAACTTCATCTAATTTCAGTTGATCTTCTAAAAGTACAATCCTAGGATTTTTTAAATCAGATATAATTTGTGAAGTATATCCAACAAAGGAAACTTTCAATTTGCTTTTTGGAGCAACCTTAATATTAAATTTCCCATCAATATCTGTCACTGTACCTACTGTCCCATTTACCACCATGACAGTAGCACCTATTATCGGTTCACCACTTACATCTACAACAAGTCCAGTTACTGTCTGATTCTGGGCACACAATGGCATAACAAAAGTCAACAGTGTACCGATGAATAAACTGAGAATAATATTTTTCTTATTCATTGTATTTAATTTTTATTATCATACTACTTTACTTACTCTTCAACAAGTGGAAGCCATCGTGGATCACCGGTTCTCTTTTCAAGCTGGCTTGCTCCAGTTACAGTAAAATCACCATTTACAGCATTAATGAAGCCAGGATCTGTATCAAGAGTATTTGTATCATATTTGTCATTACTTTGACTACCATTATACCAATAAGTATTATATTCAAAATTTCTAGACATATTTGCATTACCCATTATTTTATTCGTCATATCTCCTTTACCACAATCTACAAAAATAGTTCTGGAGAAATTTAGTGTTAAGCATGCTTGTCCTCTATAGCTATTCCAATTAGTAAAGTCTTTGCTATAAGCAAGATTGTATACTGTACAATTATAAAAATTAAAAGTTCCATTTGAATATCCAGTAATCTTGTTAGGTCTGTTACCATTTACCTGTGCAAAATAACTTCCATTCTGTACAGTACTACAAAGAGTACTCTCTTTAAATGTTATATTAATAAAACTACCTTTATTAAAATACACAATCGTATTAGACTGATTACATCTAATAAAAGAAGCTTTTACTGTAAAGTTTTCTACACAATATTTTTTCCCTGAATCATATAATAAATGCCTATTAAGGTCATATACATTACAAGACTGAATAACGATGGGATCTTTAATAACGTATTCTCCAGAAGATACTTTTAATTGTTCATTTGGAGTCTTACTTAATCCAATTAATGAAGCATCAGAAGAACCTTTCTCCATTGCATTACAATAGAAATCCATAAACTTTATCTTCAAACCATTCTGTGTTAATATTCTACCACTTTGACCAAATGTAATTTTCGAATGATTAATTTTATTTCCACGAATTGTAACTTTACGTGCTCCAAAATCTATTGGACCTGATATAGTATATTCACCGTTAGCCTCTAATTCATATGCCAACTCTTTTAAAGTGCCATCTTCATTAGGTTCCATATCAGTCTCTGGAAGCGGATTATCAATAAACCATTGAGTCAAATCTACTCCACTAGGAATGGATGCATATGTTTCAAGTAAAGTTGAAAAACTTATTTCACAGGCTTTTTCTGCATCTTTGTTATTAAACTGTTTATTTCCAATGGTTTTAATTAAGAATTTATATTTTGTATCTTCTTCTACTTCCAATTCAACGCTACAACCATCGATAAACTCTCCTTCAACTACAGCTATCGGATTTTCAGGATCATCAACTACATACCAAGAAAACTCATAACCTTCTGCTCCATGCACTACAGGCCATTCAATAGTTGCATTTTCTCCTGTGGCATCAAGTTCCACTTTTACATTCTCCAATTGGGGAGATTCCAGTGTAGCATTTTTCACATCCGACTCAAAAGATTCGTCTTCGTGATACCCTATGGTACAGCTACTTAAAAGAAATAATAACGTAGCGAATAACAGTCCACGTGTTCTTCTTCGTAAAAATAAACGATTACTTTTCATACATTAAATTTAAATTAAACAATACGTTCTTATGTTATCAATATTTAAGTTGAATATTATATACAATAGTCCGTTAAACATTTCATTCACATTTATGCAGTAATGGCTGCAAAACTAATGGCTTCTTTCTACAGTCTTCGATTTATTTCTTTGTTCGGTTTGATTCCTATTATTCAGTTCCCTACTTTGACAGTCAGTTAATCTTGTGAATTGCTTTCCATCTCAATAAAAATTATAAGAAGCTTCCCATGAACTCTTGAATGAAGACATGTTAGTAAACTACTTAAATAATCATAAAATACATATACCACTCTTCTTTTTCTTCATACATAAAAAGGACGTATGATTTAAAGATATGTAATCACATAAAAAGAACAAAAATGAAGTTAATTGGAAATTATATGCAAAAAAAGGCCTCAAGACACTTTTCCTATTAAAAGGAAAGTGCCTTGAGGCCACCTTTTTATATTAAATTACTTTTTTCCGGGAATCAGAAAAATCTTTTATTCTGCCAATGGGTCGAAAGTACCCATACCACCGTGAGCATAATCTTCCCAACCAATGGTCTGATACAATGTCGCATTAGTTTGCTGTGCACTTTGACGCAATCCAAAGAAATAATATCTGGGTTGGAAATAAGGATTAATGTCCAGCACATTACCATCAAGACTGATATCTTTACGTGAGAAATAGGTATCATAGAATGTACATATACTTGACACAGCCGGATCAAGAATCGTTTCTCCGTCTGCTTCCGTAGCAATCTTCTCATTCAATGTCAGTGCTGCTGGTCGCTCTACGTTTTTAATCGGATCACTGTCATTATTTGCAGACCCGGTACCTTCAACATTGATTTCTATGCGATATCTCTTACCACGTTCATTCATCGGAGTCACACCCAAATAAGTACAAGTATTACCTCCAAAGCCACTCAATGCCCAACTTGCATTCAAAGCACCTTGTCCTACACCTCCGTCAAATAGCATCCAACGACGCATATCATACGCACGTTTACCTTCAAAAGCCAACTCTACCTGACGTTCATACAATATAGCTTCAAACAATTTAGCACGGTCAGTTTCAATCGCCGCATCCAGGCCATAATTATTTGCACTCGTATAGCCTACTCTGCCACGTACGGCTTTCAGCGCCTTGACCCCTTCCGCATGATAAGTGCCGCCCGCACCACAAGCTGATTCTGCCAGATTCAGCAATACTTCCGCATACCGTATCTCCATGTAAGGAGCTGCCGATCGTCTGAATCCCTGCTGATCACCACTGCTGTTATCAGTAAACACATAAAGACTAGTGCCCAAATCAAAATCATCCGAACGTTTACGAACATAGACTCCTCTATTCTTAGTGCCCAGCATATCGGCTGCAAAACCGCTTCTACTCGGATTATTACGCTCATCAGCCGTAGTATACCAACAATAATTCCAAAGTTCATAGTTCGCACCACTGGTATAACGGGTTGGGCATAAACCAGACATCGTTGCTCCTGAAAAATCGACATTGCCACTGTTGAATTTCCACTCTACCCCCGGAAATGCAAATGTACGGTAGAAACGCGGGTCACGATTTAGAAAGAACTTTTTAGGGTCATAATGAACTCCTGATTCCATCGGTTTCTTACCGTCAATCATCGGGAAGATGTCTATTATTTCCGCTGTAGGAGTCTTTCCTCCGCCTCCGTTTATATTTCCTGGTCGGATTCCCTGCTCCCACAAGTTGTATCGGTTGATGTTTTGTGAAGCAATAGGAGACACATTATTATATAAAGTAACAAATACGGCTTCGCTTCCACCTGTATAAGTGGCGAACATTCTGGCCCAATTCTTGGCATTGTCTTCTCCGCCATTGCCTTCATAAGCAAGTCCGAAGTTACCTTCATTCAGTTTAGTGATGGCAGCAAAATTGGCGTCGTAAGCATCTTTCCAACGAGATGCGTCATCGGCACGGTTAAAAAGTGGACTAGCATAAAGCAACAATGTACGACCTTTTAGAGCAAGTGCTGCACCGGCGGTTATGCGTCCGTAATCCTGCCCTTCATTCTGCCAACGTGCAGGAAGATAGCTGGCTGCCAGTTCCAAGTCATCGCATATAAAGTCTATACAAGCCTTAGTCGAGGAACGAGGAATGACCAGATTCTCACCATTACCATCACCTATCACCGGATTCTGGACGTGGTCTACAATGGGAACACCACCATACATTTTCACCAACAGATAATAACGCCATGCTCGAAAAAAGTAAGCTTGTCCGAGTAATTGTTCTTTCTCTGTCTGCGAAAGAGTCGCACTTCCCGTCACACCTTCAATCACATTATTACATTCGCGGATACGTCCCCAAGGACTTCTTTCACTGTTGATTACATAAAAATAATCGGGAACAGTCTGAATAGTAAGAGATGCCGTAGGATCATTGAAAATAGAGTAGTCTCCATATTCCTCCGTACATTTGGAAAAATCGTCATCAATACCCGCACTGGTTATATCGGTCAAAGCATTGGAACCTCCGGTAGAACTAGGCAATAAAGACTGATATAAAAAGTCCACACGACTTTTGGCTGTTTCATAATTTTCGTACACAACCGAAGCGTCATAGCTTCCATATACTTTCTTGTCTTTCAGAAAATCATCGCTGCATCCAGTAAAACAGATTAGTCCTGTCACCATCGATGCTGTCAAACATATTTTATTTATCTTTTCTTTCATAATCTTCTTTGATATTAGAATGAGACATTAACACCTAAAGTTACTTTACGCAAATTAGGATATCTTCCATAAGTGCCTCCCCATGTACTCCAAACACCATCAGGATAAGGATTGTAAAAGTTTAAAAGGTTCTGAGCAGTCAAATTCAGACGGCAACTGCTGATGCCGATCCGATTTGTCCATTCCTTCGGAAGGCTATAAGCAACTGTCAAATTACGTAATCGAACGCTGGCTGCGCTAACTTTCCAAAATGTAGAAGCCTGACCGTTTATGGCACTATATCTTAAGTTTGGATATTTAGCACTCCGGTTCATTGGCGCCACTACATTACCACCGGCATCCAATACATCTTCATACACATACATATCTTTCCACATGGCAGATACATTTTTATATTCCAGATCATCGTATTTTTCCTGACGTAAGTCTGTCTGTACAAGAGCATAAGCACCCCAGCTTGCACCAAATTGAGCACTGAATGAGAAGTTCTTATACGAAGCACCAAAATTAAAAGTCAATCCATAAGGATTATTGGCACGATTGGAAATCTTCACATAGTCATTCTGATCAATCACGCCATCTGCTTCACCATAAGTACCATCGGCATTACGCTGACCACGTACATCACGATAGATCAACATACCCGGATGAATGTTATCTTTCGTATTCCCAAGATAAGAAGTGATCTTATTCACTGCGAAATACTCTTCGATATCCTGATAGGTGCGGAACATGCCAATACATTCGTATCCCCACACACCACGGTCGGAACGTTCACCCCGAACAATGTCATCAAAACCGGGAGTAGCCTGGAATCCGGCTTCTTTAATCTTGTTATCACTGTAACCGGTAGTCATTTTTACCCAATAAGAAAAATCTTTACCGATTTTATCTTTCCAATTCAAAGTAAGTTCTAAACCATACGTATCAACTTCTCCAAAGTTCTCAGGAGTAGCCTGCGTACCTACAGTAGTCGGATAGAAAGAAGTACCCGTGAAAGTTGTGAACAACTCACGTCCCATATCATAGTAAGCATCTAATGTAATACCCAGTCTACTATCCAGCATCCTGACATCGATACCTAAATTGGTCTTGTAGGTTTTATCCCAATGTACATCTGCGTTGACCCCTCTTTGCGGCATTTGGAATGTTGCACCACTATAGGTATTGGTGGCTGTACCAAATATAGGACCTCCATCTGCATTTCGGCTATAAAGTTGTGTCCACAACCAAGGTTGTATATTATCTCTTCCCAAAATACCGAATGAACCACGAATCTTCAAGAAATCAATACCTAGTTTTTCTTTATTAAACCAGCTTTCTTCCGAGATAACCCAACCTGCTGACCATGAAGGGAACATTCCCCAGTAGTTACTAGGAGCAAATTTGGTAGATGCATCCGAACGAAGCAGGAACTCAAACAAATACTTGTCTGCATACGAGTAGTTCAGACGACCGATATAAGAGAGCATACCCGATTCCGTACGACCGAACGTAGTCGTTTGATCCGCACCGGTAGCTGTCGAATTAGATTGTCCATCGGTAAAGCTGAAAGGATCAGTTACAGTACCGGTCAGATATTCATATTCCGATTCTGCCTTTTCAATAGAAAACAATCCATTCACATTATGCAAACCAAACTGACGTGCGTAGCTGACTGTCAAGTTCATCTGGTAGTTATCCGTTTTATTCATCGCACGGCTCAATAAATTACCATTATCCAAAGTAAAAGTACCAAAATTGCTATCATCTATATTTATATCATCGCCAGTATAAAGGTGATTTCCACTGCCACCACGTTCCAGCAGCCTGTAGACATTCATTTTAGTACCGATATTATTACTCTTATTATTGATAATGCTCCTCGAATAAGAACCTTTCACTTTTAGTCCCTTCAACCATTTGCTCCAACCAAAATCATATTCCAATGAACCGTTTATGGACATATTATTTGTCTGATTTTGAGTATTGTCAGGAGAATCCTGAACTGCTCCAAAATGGAATAGTCGTACAGCACTTAAGCCCGAAGACACATTTTCCATACCTGTATATACAACAGGACGTCCACCTACATATCCGGGCACAAAAGGCAAATGTGTCATTAGAGAATTAAAATCAGCATCTGTCCCACCACTGGTTATACCATTACGTGAGTTATTCTGTTCACCCATGTCACCTGAGAACTGTAAGGAGGCTTTAATCCACTTACCGATATTAGCATTAACACCCGCACGGAAGTTCCAACGATCATAATCTAAACGTCCCATATTACCTTCTTGATTATAGTAAGATGCACCCGCAAAATAAGTAGCCTTCTCTGTACCGCCATTAATACTGAAACTGTGGCGTTGCGTCCAAGCCGCACTCCACTCATCATCCAGCAAATCGTAGTTCAGTTCTCTCATTGCTTCCAATTCGTCAGCCTGGAAATATTGCGTTCTTCTATTATCCGATTCCGATTCACCGGTAGAAGTTCCAGCTCCACGTGCGGCATTATAAATACGTCCATAATCATAAGCACTTAGCATCTTAGTTTTTTTCAAAGCATCAGTAAAACCGAATTGCCCTGTATAAGATATGGAAGGTGTACCTACCTTACCGCGCTTGGTTTTCACCAATATGACACCGTAAGCCGCACGTGCCCCATATACAGCTGCCGAAGCATCTTTCAAAACCGTAATACTTTCTACTTCACTCACATCCAAATTATTAAATGCATCCTCTGTAGAAATAAAATCGTCAATTACATATAATGGGCTAGGATCTGCATCACCTCCACGCGTTGAATTGGGAGTAATGCTGGTATTGATATTACTTTGGCGTATTTGTAGACTTGGGGTACTACCCGGACGACCACCACCCGAATTTACATGCAAACCACTCATCATTCCGCTCAATGCATCACCTAAGTTACCCACCGAAAGATCTTTAATCTCATCCGGAGTAATGGTTTCAATCGCCCCCGTTATGTTTTTCATTTTTTGTGTACCATAACCTACAATAACCACCTCATCCAGATTAGCTACATCTTCTTTCAATACAATCTTTGGATTATTCAAATTCGTTATTGTTTGAGAAACGTATCCTACAAATGAAACAGCCAATCTTCCCCCTTCCGGGACGGGAAGGCTAAATTTACCATCAATATCACTTATCGTGCCTACCGTAGAATCTACAATCTTAATTGCAGCCCCAATAATTGGGTCACCAAATTCGTCCACAACAACCCCGGTCACCGTACGTGCATTTTGGGCATAGACGATTTGCGCAAAGGCTTGTATAAAAAGCATACATAAGCCTAAAATGAAATATCTTTTACTCATAGTATTCTGTTATTGTTTATACATTGTATTCATTCTGTTGTCGGAAGCCAACGTGGATCTCCACAACGTTTCGCAATATGCTCCGAGCTACTCAAAGTAAAATCACCGTTAGCAGCATTCACAAACTTTGGCTCTACCTTAATAGCTGTTCCCGAATGGTCTCGTCCATTCTCATCACTAGTATCATAATCAAGGAATCCTCCCGGAACAGCACTATAATAATAAGTATTATATCCAAGTGTATAATTTACATTACCATAATTTCCCGCATTACAGATCCGTCTGAAAACACCTTCAGTTCCTGTGGCCGAACTTACGACACAGTCTGCAAAAATAGTATTCTGCATTTCCAAAAAGAACACAGCACTATTACTGTTTATTACATTATTAAAGAAACGATTGTTAGTGCCAATTTGATAGAACGTACAATTACTCATTTTCCGAAGCGATGTACTCCAGCCAGATCCGCTAAAGTTTGACGGAGTACGTCCTCTCATCTGAACAAAATAGGCAGATCCGGGAACCGTATAATAAATAGTACTGTTTGAAAAGCTCAAATCTTTGATCCAACCTTGACCGTTGAATGCTATAAATATAGTACTTGCTGTATTAATGCTAACCAAGCAATCAGTAATAGACAATGACGACAAAGCATAACCATTATTACAGTAATATAATGGTACGGGAAGATCTTTTATAGTACAAGATTGGAAAACATAAGGCTGCTGCACTATACCGGCTTCTGTGCTATTGAACATAACGACACCTCTACTATTAGAAGCACTGTAAGTATCAGCATCAAAATCAAAATCTATAAACTTAATTTTTAGACCAGCTCCGCGATTTATAAAAGAAGCATTTCTTTTCATTGTCAGTTTGGCATGATTTACTTTGTCGCCACGAATAGTCAATGTAGTCGTTCCTAAATCAATATTACCATCCATTTCATATACACCACCTGCCACTAATTCATAAGCTATTTCTTCTTCTCCTTCTGCAAGAGGATCAATCGGATTTGCCGTAAAATATTCGGTCAGATTAGTTCCTGTTGGTATTGTTTCACGTACTCGAACCAATGTATTATAAGTCATTTCCGTAGCTGCAACAGCATCAGCGTTATTATACTTCTGATTTCCTAATGCTCTGACTGCAACCTTATACTTTGTATCTTCAGTAATATCACGCGTAATCGTACATTTATCTACGACTTCATTCTCTTCGCCTATAACAACTGGATTGTCAGGATCATCAATATTATAAAATGTCACTTGGTACCCACCGGCTCCTAGCACTACCGGCCATTTAATTTCCAGAGACGTAATATCTACGTTTCTGGTAAAAGTCCAACCTTCAGTCGACGGTGATTCCAAGGTTACCCCCTGAACTTCCGATGAGAAGGTCCAATCATCCTTGTATCCATCGACACAAGAACTAAAAAGAAGTATAGCTGCCGCAAATGCCAAACTATCCCTTTTTACTCGCAAGAATAAATGTTTACTCTTCATAGATTAAATTTTAATTTATATAAAATGATATATTACATCATCAGACATCTATTCACATAAATAAAAAGATACAACTAAAAGAATCGTAATCTCTTAAAAAGAATAAAAAATAGAATCTGAAGTTTTTTCTCTTAGTTTTATTAAACTATATCATAATTCCCCTCCCTATCATTGTTGAAAATTTTCTTTTAAATATTTTATATTCCAATCATCGTTCTTCTCCACATCTTCACATCGTTTTAACTTCCACTTTAACCGATTCATATAAAGGACGAATGGATAAGATCATTGTAATCCACCAAAATTCTGCTGATTGATACCATAACGGAAACAGTGAATTAAATAAAAAACAAAATGGTTACAAGCATCCGAAATAAAGGATGAGAAAGCATCAATATCTCTATAGGATTAGGATTTGATTCGCATAGTGAAAAAAAAGTCCGAACTTTTTTAAGTTCGGACTTTTAATATAGTAAGAGGACATATAATGTTTGAAGTCCCTCCTACCTATTATCTCAATTATTATATTACTCTTGAAACACCTTTTTCAAATACTTTATATTCGTTCCATAATTCTTCTTCACGTTCCTCACATCATCCTTGTCTCGTGAGCGTTCTACAACCAGCCAGCCCCTCCAGCCCATTTTGTCAAGCGTCTTTTTTACCTTATTCATATCCAGCCGCTCATTGAAAGGAAGAGTCACTCCATCCGTATCTGTACAGTGAATCTGGCAAATTCTATTTTTTCCAAGAATCTTGAGTTCCTTACATAGATCCCTTCCATTCTCTAATGCATTCTGAAATTTAAAATAGATCTTGATACCGGGAGAATTAATCTCTTTCAATAGTTTCACTTCTTCTCTTGCATCCAATTGAGTTTCAATGCCAATTACAACTCTTTCCGAAGCAGCCATATCCCCTACTTCCTTCAGCCGTTTTATTAAAGCTGTCCGAAGTTCCGGAGTTTCCTGCCAGCCTGCTTCCACTCCACCCAAAGGGAGAAAAGCGACCTTGGCACCCATTACTTTCATTGCATCCAGACAATCCCGAACTAATTCTTTATAATTAGCACGATCTAAAAAAGATTGTCCATAAAAACCGGACATAGCAATAGAAGGAACCTCTAAATTATAGTTCTGAGCTGTTTCACGAAATAGCTGCTGGAAATGGGGCTCACGCAATTTGTTATCGAACATTTCTCTTTTACCGAGACTACCCATATCCAACTCGACTCCATCTCCTTTCAACTCATGCACCAATTGGAACGAACCAATCTTCTGACGTTTCAATATCATCCAGTCACATACGGCGATCTTGTAACGTTGTTCTTTTTGTTTCGATGCAGCAACAGCCAGCATTGGAAAACATTCTGCTACGATTAATATCCAAAGGATATGTTGAAATAATTTCTTTCTATTCATCATCTTAATTATACGCTGATCGTATAAAAGACGGATGAAAGGAAACTTTGTAATCGGCTACATTCCAAATATTTAATACTAAAACGGAAAAGGGGATATTTATAAAAATAAGATAATGACACTATCCCAGGTAAATGGTGTCACTATACCACTGATATAGTGTCATTATCGCAGACATATAGTGACACTATCTTTTTGAAAGGATTATTCAGGTAAGATGTAAAAAAATAGGCTGCCGAACCCTGAAAAGTCCGACAGCCTTGTCAACCCAAAAACGATACCTATGAAACACTGTGTGTTATTTCAAATCAAATATCAAGCGTTTACCATGAACAAGTTCATCGTGGGTAATGCGGTATTTATTGAACTTCTTACCATCCAATAACACCTTATTTATATAAAGAGTTTCCGATCCGGTACGATTACTCTCAATTACCAGCTCATTTTCCTTATACCATTTAGGATCCAAGCGGATCGTTACTTTATTAAATACCGGAGTAGTCAATGTATATTCCGGCAATCCCGGACAGTCGGGATAAAAACCTATCATATTGAAAATAGCCCATGCAGACATCGTACCTGTGTCATCATTTCCAGGGATACCGTCCGGTTTGGTCGTAAAGTACTTATCCAGCAGTCGCTGTGTCTCTTTCTGTGTACGCCATTCTTCACCTTTAAAGTAAGAGAACAGATGAGCGTAAGCAATATCCGGTTCGTTAGCCGGATCATATAGTCCTTCATCAAACACCATTTGCAGCTTATTGACAAAAGGTTTCTTTCCACCCATCAGTTTAGCCAATCCATATACATCATGTGGTACATAGAAAGTATAATTCCAAGAATTACCTTCGTGGAAACCGGGATTCGGTTCAAAGTTCTCTCCCTGCCTCGGATTGAACGGACTGTAGAAAGTTCCGTCTGGAAGAATAGGTCGGAATGTACCGAACTCCTTACTATAATAATGCTTATATCCCAAAGAGCGTTTATAGAACATTTCCGCATCTTTCTTCTTTCCTAAAGCATCCGCAAAACGGGAAAGGGCAAAGTCTGCGATATAATATTCCAGTGCATGAGATACGGAGTTATCATATTGTTCACGAAGCGGCACGTATCCTTTTGACATATAGTCATCATTGTCCGGACGCATCAGATTTTCCGCCCCGGGTAATGTAGCCGACTTGTACATAGCTTCATAAGCCAGATCTACGTCAAAGTCACGCAATCCTTTCATCCATGTATCCACAATCACTGGGATACTTGGATCACCTTCCATCGTAAGAGTCTCTCTTCCATACAATTCCCATTTAGGAAACCAACCATGTTCACGATACATATCGAGCATGGTACGTACCATTTCCATCTGACGTTCGGGATAAACCAAAGTCAAAAGCTGATGTACGTTACGATATGTATCCCACAAAGAGAATACAGTATATCGGGTACCTTTCGTTGTCAGAATCTGATCGCTCTCCATAGCCGGATATTCACCATTTACATCCTGCAGAACGTTCGGATGAATCAACAAATGATAAAGTGCCGTATAAAAAACTGTTTTCTGTGCATCCGTTCCTCCTTCTACAGTGATACGTGACAAGTCATCGTTCCACTGTGCACGGGCATCGGAAAGCACCTGTTCAAAGTTTTTTCCCGACTGTTCTTTATCCAGATTCAAACGGGCATTCTCTATGCTTACAAAGGAAACTCCCATCTGTACTTCGACCTGTTCTCCTTCCTCTGTTTCAAAAGTGAAGTAAGCGCCCACATCGTCACCTGCTATTTCTTTTCCATAGCGGGTATACAATTTATATTTGCCTTGGTCTCGATCCCATTCTGCTTCCACACCTGTCATCGGACGTTGCTTTTTCCAATATCCGGTTGTGGTGGGAACTTTGTTCACTCTCATCACAAAATAGATGGGAAATACAGCTTGGGGATTATAACAGAAAGTACCCAATAGTTTCATTCCCTCTATTTCGCTGTCACTTACACGACGAAGCATGGCTCCACTCTCATTGGTCAGGCCTTCGCCCAAATTCAGAAGTATATGACTCTTTCCTCTAGGAAAAGTGAAACGGGCAATACCTGTACGCGGAGTAGCAGAGACTTCTGTCTTTATATTATACTTCGTCAGATAATTGGAATAATAGCCGGGAGAAGCCTGTTCATCCTTATATTTGCTCCCATATTCCTTATAGTCTACATTCAGTTCTCCGGTAGTAGGCATCAGCAATAAAGAACCCAGTTCAGGACAACCGACACCACTCAGATTTACATGAGAATATCCTGTAAAGAAACAATTGGTATATTCATAAGGCGTAGACCACCAACGTGCATCTTTATCGTAAGTATTATCAGCAGAACCCATCACATTAAAAGGTACTACGGACATCATTCCATTCGGACAAACAGCTCCGGGATTAGTGGTACCGAAATTTGTCGTTCCAATAAAAGGATCTACATAGTCTATCAACAGACTCTTTTCCTTATTCATAGGGGGGGCCTTACCCTCTCCCCCAAATACGGGGAGAAGGGTGAAAGCCAGTGTGCAAGTTAATAATATACGTCTCATATCCTTCTTAAATAATGCTCGTCCGTTTTGTAAAATCAATTATTTCCTGGATATAGCCGAAAGCCATTCCTACAACAGTATCTGCAGCTCCATAATAAACAGCTACACGCTCACCATCCTGCAATGCCGCACATGGGAATACCACATTGGGCACATCACCTTGAAGTTCATAAGGTGCAGCCGGACCTATCAGATATTCACGGGTACGATAAAGTACCTTTTCGGGATGATCCTTATCGAGTATCGCCGAACCCATTGCATAACGGAAACCGTTGCAAGTAGTGATAACACCATGATAGAAAAGCAACCAGCCTTCATCAGTAAGGAAAGGTACCGAACCTGCACCAATCTTGGTACACTGCCAGGCACTTTCAGGGAAAGGAGTCACTTTCATAACACAACGATGTTCACCCCAGTATTTCATATCCGGACTGTAGCTGATATAAATATCACCGAACGGTGTATGTCCATTGTCGCTGGGGCGACTTAACATAGCATATTTGCCATCTATCTTTTGCGGGAAAAGTACTCCATTACGATTGAAAGGCAGGAAGGCATTCTCGCATTGGAAGAAATCTATAAAATCAAATGTATAGGCAATACCGATAGTAGGTCCATGATAGCCGTTACACCAAGTAATCCAATATCGGTCTTCAATCCATGTAACACGCGGGTCATATTTATATTCGGATTCGATCATTTCCGTGTTACCGGCTTTAAATTGAATCGGTTCATGACTAATATCCCAATGAATACCATCTTTACTGAACCCTGTGAAGATATTCATCTGTACAGCTTTGTTGTCACAACGGAATACGCCGGCGAACCCATCTTTGAAAGGTACGACAGCACTATTGAAAATACTATTGGATGAAGGAATATGATAGCGTCCGATGACCGGATTTTGCGAGTAACGCCACATTACATCTGTACATCCGACAGGACGTTCTTCCCAGGGAATTTGAATCTTATTCATAATAATTATTTATTTAGTAATTAGTTATCTATTATCACTCAAAAATAGCAATTTATTTTTTCTTTTTTGAATCATCATACGTAAAAGGTATAAAATAGGTCATCAAAAAAGCAGGAATTGTTGCGATCAGTACATAGATAAAGAAACTACGGTATCCCAGTAAATCACTAAAATAGCCGCTGATCATTCCCGGAAGCATAACTCCCAGATTCATGATTCCCGAAGCAAATGCATAATGTGACATCTGATGTTTGCCAGGAGCAATCTGCTGCATCATGAACAAGGTCAGTCCGACAAATCCGAAACCATAGCCGAAATACTCCATTGTGATACATGTTCCGATCAGATAAAGACTGGTCGGCTGGACTACAGCAAGGAAAGTATAAGCAAGGAAAGGAAGGTTGAACACGCAACAAAGCATGAATAAAGTTTTCTTCAATCCATATCTGGCAACAAATATTCCACCCAGCAATGAACCGATAACAAAGGCGGCAGAACCAAAGACGCCATTCAATGTTCCGATTTCTGTCAATGACAGCCCCAGACCTCCGACCTCTCTGGAGGCACGCAGAAACAAAGGAGCAACCTTCATTATAAATCCTTCCGCCAATCGGTAGAGAATAATGAAGAAGATATAATATACTATATGTTTTTTAGTAAAAAAGTTCCCAATCACATTTACCAAATCCTGCATGATTTCTGAAGTAGTTTTTTTTCCGGTAGCAGGAACTTGTGTAGAAGGCAACATCTTTATATGATAAAGACCGAGCAATACCATTACTGCAGCAATTACGGCAAAAATAATCATCCATGCAGATGAATATGCACCCTTATTGGCATCTATCGAAGCTCCTTCTATTGCCCCGAAATGTTCGGCCAGCATACCTGCCAAAGCAACTAATCCACCATTAGCAACCAATTTTGCCACATTATAGAAAGCCCCCTGCACTCCAATATATTTAGCCTGATCCTCTTTATTCAGTTCTGCCATATATACACCATCGCAAGCAATATCATGTGTGGCTCCACTGAACGCAATCACCGCCATAGTGGAAATACTGATAGCAAAGAAATAATCAAAGAATAACGAAAAAGCTACTACTCCAAACAATATACCACTCAACAGTTCGGTTACCAGTACAAAAAACTTTTTGGTCCGATACATTTCAAGAAAAGGGCTCCATAAGAATTTGAGTGTCCAGGGCATCATGATAAGAGAAGTCCAAAACGTTATCTGAGTATCAGAAATACCCAAATCCTTAAACATGAATACGGAAACCAAATTGATGGCAATAAAGGGAAGTCCCATTGCAAAATAAGCGGTAGGTACCCAATAAATCGGGTTGATAGTTTTTCCTTGAGAAGCAGTTTTATTCTGTTGCATAGTTCAATAGTATATAGATGAAAGGGTCATTTTTCTGACCCATCTATATATAATACAACTAAGAAGGGCAAACTACTAACGCTTGCCCCTACTTTTTTTAATTTTATTGTTACTTCGTCGATAAAGAACCACGAAGGATGCCCTACACCATAATGCCATTCGGGACATTCTTTCGTACCGGTGACCTCAACTTTCACATAACGGGCATGCACTGGCATTTCCGATTCAGTCTTCACTCCGCGGAACTCCACTTTCCCCGAACGGTTTTCCGGCATATCATGTGTTCCCCAATGTGCATAATTCTCTCCATCTTCAGAATAGGAATAAACCACCTTCAGAGGGAAAAGAATCCAGGCTCCGATTTGATGCAGGAAATCCGTCTCTATACTATGTATTTCTTTCTCTTTACCCAAATCTATAACAAAAGCACCGTCTGTTCCTTCCCAGCCAACCCAGCTTTCAACGAAAGTAGATCCTCCGAATAATCCATCCACTAATGCCGTTTTTCCGATCTCTGCATATTTACCGGTAGGAGGAATAAGATAAGTAACCTTTGCTCCTATCGCAACGCTTTTTTCTGCACGGGGCATATATCTCTCCCGATACAACTGGCAATATTCCACAGGAGAATTGGAACGTTCATTCAATGTCGGTACATTAAATTCTTTCACCCGTTCTTCAAAAAGTGCCAATTTCGGACTGATCTCATTCATATCTGTACCAGTCTCAGTACGGGCAATTTCCAATTCCGAATACTGAATGGGCAAGCGGGCACGCTGCACACGCTTCAGGAATTTATTATCTTCAGCCACCGCTTTCTCTGCATCATCAAACAGTTGATTATAACGTCGCATCAGTTGTGGTTTCAGCATTCCGTATTTATGGGAAACAGGAGAATCATAAATCCACAATCTTTGTCCGCTGCCTATCAACGCTCCCTCCATCACCTTGATATACCGATAAAGGTATGGCGCAGCCTCTCCATAGTATCCATGTAGGAAATGCTGCATCAAAGAATCAACATTCGCTTCGGGGTTCCACATTAACTTAGATACCAAATAGGCACGTAACTCAGCGAAGTCTCCTCCCCTGCTTCCTGCAATCTGTGAGAAATGCATAGTGGCATGATTCTTTTTGAACAGACGAATATTATCCTGCAAGATATGAAAATTAGGGAACGGAGCCAGATAATTATCAAAATTAATACCATAATCCCACACGAAAATATTATTAGTGATGGCAGACCAGCCTTCCATTGCTTTCACAAACTCTTTACCTGAGGCATTTTCCGTCAAAGTCACTTCACGGTCACAATCTATATCACAAAGCATGATATTCACATTCGGCAATGGCTTCACATGTTTCGGAGGATTCATCGTATACAGATAGGCAAGCGTGGAAAATTCCTTATCAGGAAAACGGGCAGCCAGTTTATTCAAAAAAGTAATGATACTTCCAGAAAGTGCTCCTTCATAATCATCTATTGCTTTACAGGCATCACATGTACAATTAGTGTAATTACCATCATTCTGACTCACAGACATAATATGCTTATCCGGATTTGCCTTAAAAATAGAATCAATCCGCTGAGCCACGATTTCAAAAACTTTCGGGTTACTCAGACACCATTGGCTCGCTTTCCCCGGATGGCGTTTGCCTTTAAAATAAGAATAATATTCCGGATGGTCTTTTCCATATACGGAAGCAGGAAGCAACTTATCAAAAGTATGCACCCAATAACCGGCAGCAAACACTTCATTTGGCTCTTCCAGCCTGTTCCACCATTTATATATGGAGTCTGTACGAATAGCATAACATTGTGTCTGGCGGTAACGAAAAGCCGGATTATCTATTTTATCGATAAGCGGCAGTTCGACTGTCTTCGCAGGGTTAAAAGAGTATTCGTTTTCTCCCCAATAATCCACTCCAAGATATTGTTCAAGTAAAGTTACAACTCCGTAGACTGCCCCATTCCCACTGCCTGAAATACGTAAGATTCCATCTTTCGTAGATAGGCTGAAACCGTCTTCTGTCACTCCAGCTGGGGTTTTGCTACTGATTATAATATCTCCTTTTTTTGCATTCTGTCCTTTTACAATGGGAAATGTACAACCTGAAATTCTCTGAAGGAACAATTGAAATAAATTTGCTGATATTTGATTAATCTGGTCATTTTCTGATAGAATAATCCTGGATTTAGTTTTTCCATTATCAACTAAAACGACTTGTGCTGTTGCAGGAATATAACAACATGCTCCCAACAAACAAAGCAGCTGAAAAATAATACGGCGAATGATTCTCATAGCATTTCCTTTAATTAGTTTTTAGATAATACAATCCAAAAATATAAGATACTCAAGAAAAAAATCAGTTCTAAGTTTTATTAACAAAGAAAACTTAGAACTGATCACAACATGATATAAACAGCAAATAGCCCAAGCTCATTCAGTAATAAACTTGGGCCATTTTTTATTCAGTTTCAGTATAAATACCTACAGTATTAATATAAGGAGAATAATAAAGAGCTCCATGGAAAGTTACTCTTATATATTGCGCTTGTTTAGCCACAAGAAGAAGAATGTAACTTGTCTTATTTGCAAATCCTGAAGCTACACCAAGATCCTCATATTTCTCTCCATCATTACTTATCGCTATACTTGCACTTTCCGAAGAATAAAACCATTCATAGAAATGTAAAGCAATAGTTTTTATATTCTCTTGTTTTCCCAAATCGATATCAAGTATGCTGCCATCCGGAACATAATCATACAAGTCGCTAGATTGTCCATTCAAAGTAAAACTCCAACCCGAATGGTCATTTATTACAGAACCTACCGGTTTGTCTACACTAGATAAAAATCCGACAAGTGCTGTTTTATAAACAATATATATAACTTTATTCTCGCCTATATCTGCTCCTACTCCATCAACATTCGTGATTGTCACTGGAATAACATAGTTAGTACCCAGCTGCACAGAAGCCATATCATCCGAAAAACTCAAGGCAACACTCTCTTCCGGAGTTGTTTTTCCTTGTTTAATCATTATTGTCGATTGCTTCAAACTTGCACTAGTCAGTAAAGAATAATCTGTGCCATGCAATGCATTATACGTTCCAACTAATGCCGGATTAATAGCAAGAGTAACTTTGGTGTCACCATCTGCGGCCCATGCCGATTTTAAGATACCGTCAAGCTTCCATTCACTGCTTAAATTTGTAAATCCTTGACTATACTGATACTCTAACAGATATTCTTTACTTGAAGTCAGTGTGACATGATTTGGTTTGTAAGTCGATTCAAATGTCAAGAATATCTTACTATTACTTTCACTCGCTGATACTCCTGTTCCATTAATAGAAGTTATAGCAATCGGGAGAATATAATTTTCCGATCCGTTCTTAAATTCTTCCATATTAGTATAATGCACTTTTAAAGTATCTGCAGAGATATATTCCCCTTGTTTTATATACAAAGTTGCATTTTCCAGTTCTGCATTTTGTAAAGCTACATAGCTCGTTCCATATTCACTGTTGTATGCATCTACCAATGACCTGTCAATAGCTAATTGGATGGTCAAATCTTGTGGTGCAGGTTTAGTACACCTGACAGGAGACAAAATATGTTCGGTGGCGATTTCTTTCAAAAAAGTTCCGTCTCCTTTATACTCTAAAGTAGCATTTGTTTCACTTGGTTTATAAATATAGACATAATTGATATCATACGGATCTGTTGCTTCGTCATCGTCACATGCTGTGACTAATGGCAATGACATAGCAAAAAATGTACTATATAATATATATTTAAATAATGCTTTCATATCATACTGTTTTAAATTATTGAGCAAATGAATATGTTTCCCATGTCACCTTTTGACGGTTTTCGTTACCTAGGTTAGAATTGCCAATTTCCACATCATGACCATTACCGGTTACATCGTGTAGTATTGTAGCTCCTTCACCTTCATTCATTGGCAGATACAACAACAAATTCTTGTCTGTATAGTCAACTTCGGTATACATAGATTTCTTTATCTGATTAACTGTGCGTGTAACTTTCCAAAAACGAACCTGACACATTTCACAGAAATCCGGAAAATATTCTTCTCCTGAAGAAATCATCTGAAATTGATCAATATTCATCGGTTGTCCTATTGAAGAAGATAATGAGGCAACTACAGTACCATTTTGGTACAATAAAGTAGTACCGGATGCTGCATCATAACTCACTGCAAAATGATACCATTTTTGTGCTTCTAAACCTTTTCCCTTAGTTGGATCACCTGTATCAAATTGAGACCCCATCGTTTTTACTTGTAGGAAATTATTTTTATAGCTACCATTCTCGGAATAGATTAAGTCACCAAACCGTATATATAGTTCTGTCCCTGAACCTCCTGAGTTTATTATAGCCTGATTATTCTTAGTATATCCACCGTTCCCTGATTTAGAGGTGACTTTACTCCACCATTCCAATGTATAATTTGGCAAAGCTAACCCCCAAGCTCCTTCCGGGGCTGCATGCATACCATTATACCATGTTAATTTAGGAACAGCTTGTTTCAAAGGCTTCACAAGAACCAATAAAAAACTGGAAGAGGATTCCGACTTCTCAATACTTCCTTCCACATTCTTAATACTGATGGGAATTGCATATTGAGCACCGCCTTCAGCTTCAAAACTTTTAATATCAACATTCACAGGATCTGCACTTACAGAACCTGCTTCAATCGTTACTGATTCAGGAAATGATATATATTCTTTAGGAGGCATTTTATAATTAGTTTCATTCTTCTTATTATAAGCATCTAATACAGATTCGTCAATAAATAAATTGGCTTTTATTGTTTGATTAATAATATTCACCAAACGTACAGTTAACGAAGTACGCGTCGTACCCTCTGTCAATGTCAATTCTTTAGTTTTGGATGTAGACGCTTCATTTATATAGACTAAATTATCTATAACATCATACTTAGCATTTTCACATGCAGTATGGACCAGTGCCAGTACCCCAAATGCCATTATTTTAAGTAAAGATATTCTCTTCATTGTTTAACCCTTTCTTTTAGTTATTAATAGGAGGATTCTGTGCAGCAATAGCTGCACGCACTGTGGGATAATCAGGATTTCCAGGATAATCATACTCAATATGATAAGCCCCCATACCTGCATGTTCTATTCCACAAGCCGGATGATAGCTCTGTTGCTCGGTAAAGTAATGCTTATCCACTGCTCTTTCAAAAGTTGCAGTCACAATAGATTTCCCCATAGCTTCTTTAAAGACATTAGGGTGACTTCTACGTACAGCTTCAAAGAAAGAATCCAATCCAGAATGTCCTAGTTCATAGGTCTGCCAAGCTATATAATCAAGGCTTAGAACTGTTTCCTCTGAAAGCACTTCATAAAAGCTCAACCAACCTGCACCACCAGGGATATCAGCAACCAACATTTTCCCCGTCTTATCAAACTCCTCACGTAAAGTCTTCATAAACGCATTGGGTACTGATGGCATACTGGAGTTCATTAAAGTCCCCCAATCCTCAATATCATAATCAAATCCATCGATATTATATTTGTTACATGTATCTACAATAGCAAGTGCATATTTCTTAGCAGCCTCAATGCAAGATTGCTCATCTGTAGGATCAAAGCCCCAAAACGCTTCCTTCACTGCATCATCGTTACCACCCGGTGTGAGATTATCACCAATATCCCCTGCGCGCCAACAAAGCACTGCTTTGGAACCCTTAGCCTGAAAGTCTTTTAAATCAGCCTGTTGCTCAACCGTCAGATTTCCCCAACAGAGCCAAAGACTCACAAAATCCGTACTGTCCGGTAATCCACATAAAGCATATTGCATGGAAGAACCTCCCTTACCTGCCCAGTTACCAAACCAGCCAAACATAATTTTATGTGGAGAGTTAAAATAATCCTTCAAATTATTTTCATAACCTTGCGTAGGAGGTTCATAATAATCTTTCGCCTCTAAGTCGGTCCAATCACTACATGCAGTATTTAAGAATCCCTGCGAGAAAAAAAGAGAAATTCCTATTCCGTATATTATTTTTTTCAATTTACTCGTTTTCATAATAAAAATTATTTTAACGTTCTGATTTAATTCTTCTTAGCCCACCAAAGATCTGTGGCAGAGTTGTCTGCACCACCCAACATGGATACAGCTGCTTTCACATTTGCATTATTCGTATTATATTCTGACTGAGGGAAAGGCAAACGACGCATACCACGTTGTACTGTCACTCCGTCTGTATTCAGATTATTCACGATAGGAAATAGTTTAGGATAACCTGTACGACGAATGTCAGCCCACGTTTCCCAACCATTCGGAAAATTGGCAATCCACTTCTGAATCAAAATACGCTCCAAATTCTCTGTAACACTTGCTGATTCATTATATTTCGGAGTTACAGTTGACACTGCTGCTATATCCTTACCTGAATCCGAAGGATCACTGTAAGCAGCAGGAACCTTTTCACTTTTCAAATAATCGCCAATAGTAGCTTTACGTTCTTCCATAGACACTGTCACTCCTGTGTCATAAAGTTCTTTGGGAGTTCCTCCCATATTCCATTTATACATCAATGCAGCTTCTGCACGTAAAAAATAAGCTTCAGATGCAGACATAATGAGCAATTCATCATCTATACCAATATTCAGGCGGGAGAATTTTGTATAATTTGCCTGAGTTGTAGCACTTTGGTAAATACCATTTCGCACTCCTATTTGTCCTCCACCGATAGAAGCATCTGCTTCTGATGCATATTTAGCCAAACGAGGATCATTATAACCGCTTAAATATGAAGTGATATTAGCACTGATACGAATTTCATTCCATGAAGAAGTAACACGATAATATGGATTCATACCGTCATTATATTTACTATATGCAGCATCTGATGCAGATGTCATCACACCAATTACATCAGAAACAGCTTCTTCTGCTTTCTCCTTGGCAAGTGCTGGAGAAACACTAGAAATGCGCATTGCCATACGAAGCTTTAAAGAATTGGCAAATTTCACCCATTTGTTAAAATCTCCATTAAATACAAGATCGTATTCTGATAAAGAACTCATATCTTCATTACCTAACACTGCTACTTTAAAAGCGGAAATCGCTTCATCCAAATCATCAAACATGTGTTTATAAAGATCCTCCATATTGTCATATTCTACAGTAAAAGCAGTTCCTGTAATTTGAGAATAAGGAATCGGTCCATAACAATCACTAATTTTAAGTGAAGCTGCCACACGAAGAATCTGTGCCCATTGATAAGCCAATCCTTTGCCATCAGAAAGATCACGTATCTGGAAATATCCGGTATAAATCTGTGGCATAGTAGTATCAAACATATTTCCATACCACCCAACTCTTGGATTGTAAGTATAATAATTACCTCCATTACCCCATTGGGCGATACAAGTAATTTCTCCACCATATTCAGATCCAATCATCTGATCCAACATCTGTGAATTGTTCTGTTGTCCTTGTACTAATGCAGGAATCATGCTTTTAATCAATGATCCGGTGATTGCATTATCACCCAGCATTTGGTCAGGTTTAGGTCCAAAGGGATTTGTATTATACTCTTCAAATTTATCGGTACAACCTGTTCCTAGTGCTACTAACAAAGTATACACAGACAGTTTTGCAAACTTCTTTATTATCTTATTCTTTTTCATAATCTAAACTAGAATGTTAGTTTGACATTAAATCCGAGACTTCTCAAACTAGGTTGTTGAAAATAGTCAACCCCCTGATAGAAATTACTAGTGACAGAAGATGTACTTTCCGGATCATAAGGTGCTTTACAATAAATCATCCATAAATTCTTTCCTGTAAGCCCCAGTGTCATATTTACATGATTTTTGAACCATGTTTTAGGAAGTTGGTAGCTCAAGCTCAGTTCAGAAAGGCGAATATTCGTTGCACTATATGTATAATAAGTACCAACAGCGGTAGTTACTTTACTATAATATTCCTCAGCATCCACTTTACTGTCTCCAACCCATACACCGCCTGCCTGACGAGCAACTGCAGAACTTTCAGATACACCATATTTATCAATCATGGCTTGTGTATCCGATACAACTAATCCTCCAAAACGCCCGGTGAATGCAAATCCAAGATTCCATCCCTTCCAAGCAACACTACCATTCCATCCCAAATAATATTTAGGAAGAATAGAGCCAACCTTGCGGTATTCCGTATTTTCAATAGCCAAACTTCCATTAGAGGGGTCTTTCCAAATATATCCATTAGGAGACTGACGCAAACGCTGATTGATATAAATATCTCCCATTGATCCGTTTTCATAGAGTCTTAAAGTCGGACCACCACTAGTTCCCAATGTTCCTTTTGAGTAATACTCCATTTCGATAGCTTCGCCGGTTTCCGGATTGATGGCACCATTCGCTAAACTAACGATCTTGTTTTGATTAAGAGTGTAAGTGAAATTTGTAGATACCTTCACTTTATCAAATGTATCAGAATATCCTAAAGCCAGCTCAATACCCTGATTCTGAATATTACCAGTCTGCACAATATTATTCTTATATCCAGATGAAGCCGATGCATCAACATAGAATGTCTGATTGAAGGTATTAGAACGATAGAAGGTCATATCTAAATTAATACGGTTGCCAAGGAATTTAGCATTGACGCCTAGTTCCCATGATTTTGTATTTTCTGGTTTCAGATTAGTATTATAATGACTTGCAGGATATTCATATGTATTTGTTTGCTCATTATAAGTATATTGCATTTGGGTAAGGTATCGATTAGGGGAAGAAGCGACCTCCGCCCACGAACCACGAACTTTCAAATAAGAAATAGCTTTTGGTAGCTTTACAGATTCACTAACAAGCCATGACAGACCAACAGACGGATAAAAGTAGGAACCTTTGCTGGTAAAAGCTAATTGAGATGCCCAGTCATTACGCCCAGTGACAGTCAAATACAATTGATGATTCCATCCTAATTCTGCACTTGCAAAAACACTTTGTACTTGATCATGCCATTTTGATTCATTACGCTTGGAAGTATTGACATTAATATTGCCATAATGGAAGAAATTAGGAATTTGCTCCAATCCTCCTTTTAGATACATAGCATCTTCCTGAATATCATTAATAGAAGCACCAACAGTTGCATTCAATGAAAGTTTGTCATCAAAGAAATTCTTATTTATGCTAGCCATTACATCAGCATAAACAGACCGATCATTTTGTTTAGTATGTCCATAATAACCTTTAGAACTACTTTCTGTAAAAGTACCTCGTGTACTAGCATAATACTTTTCATAACTATCGCTATCTGAATTATCCACACGTACTCGCCCTGTTACATTCACCCAATCTGTTATATCCCATTTCAGACTAGCATTAAACATATAACGACGTTTAGAAAGCTCATTCTGCATTCGATTCATAATCCAATATGGGTTTTGCATATCCAAATCAGTACCAAATATAGATTCCGGCCAATATTGTACCATAAGGTTTCGAGCCTCACTATAGCGTTCATACATCTGTACTTCCTGAAAGTTTTCACCTCGTGGAAAAAGATAAAGAGATACCAAGGGATTAAAATATTGTCCACTACCTACCATATTCTTATTATTTTGAATAATATATTGAGCTCCCAAATCAAGACTCAACTTATTATCACAGAATTTAGCGGTATTACGAATAGAGAAATTATAGCGGTTATAAGCATTATTAGGTAAGATACCTGTAGAGTTTGTAGTAGAGACAGATGCGTAAGTTTGATTTTGTTCAGTACCAGTGGTCAACGTGAAACCATTCATCTCCGTCATTCCCGTATTGAAGAAGTCAGATGGATCAAAGTTGCTAGGAGTATCCATCAAGCTCCCCCAACTGCCTAACTCTCCTTCACGATTACCATAAATATTCTGAAACTTCGGCATCATCATCGGAGATGAAAAACTTGTACTATTACTATAAGAAATTTGCACTTTTCCTACAGTACCTTTTTTAGTAGTGATAAGAATAACTCCATTAGAAGCATCCGAACCATACAAGGCTGCAGCGGAAGGTCCTGTTAAAATTGTCATGCTCTCAATATCTTCAGGATTAATATCAGCTACGCTATTAGATCCTGGCTGTTTGTTCATCGTACCTCCAGCATTATCTCCTGAATTTACATTAAACATTGGAATACCATCAATAACATAAAGTGCATTATCATTTTTCTCCAAAGACTTTGTACCACGCATAACTACACGAGCCGCAGCCCCAGCACCGGCTGAAGAAGCATTTATTGTTACGCCAGCTACTTTTCCTGATAAAGCATTAATAAAGTTAGCATCCTTTATATTAGTCAATTCATCTCCCTTTACTTGCTGTACATTATAACTCAACG